>JBJSZF010000224.1:0-9362 GCA_046090125.1 Verrucomicrobiota bacterium | reverse complement strand
TGCCGGCGTTGACGATGCCCATGTCGAGCCCGGCACGGATGGCGTGGTACAGGAAGGCCGAGTGCATGGCCTCGCGGACGACGTTGTTGCCGCGAAAGCTGAAGGAAATGTTGGAGACGCCACCGGAGACCTTGGCGTGGGGGAGGTTGGCCTTGATCCAGCGGGTGGCCTCGATGAAGGCCACGGCGTAGTCATTGTGCTCCTCGATGCCGGTGGCGACGGTGAGGATGTTGGGGTCGAAGATGATGTCCTGGGGCTCGAAGCCGGCGGCCTCGACGAGGAGCTTGTAGGAGCGGGCGCAGATCTCGGTCTTGCGTTGGAAGGAATCCGCCTGGCCGCGTTCGTCGAAGGCCATGACGACGACGGCGGCCCCGAATCGGCGGATGAGCCGGGCCTGCTCGAGGAAGCGTTCCTCGCCCTCCTTGAGGGAGATGGAATTGACGATGCCCTTGCCCTGGAGGCAGCGAAGGCCGGCCTCGAGGACGGTCCACTTGGAGGAATCCACCATGATGGGCACGCGGGCGATGTCGGGCTCGGCGGCAACGAGGTTGAGGAAGCGGGTCATGGCGGCGACGCCATCGAGCATGCCCTCGTCCATGTTGACATCGATGACCTGCGCGCCGTTCTCGACCTGCTGGCGGGCAACGACGACGGCCTCGCCGTAGTTGCCCGCGAGGACGAGCTTGGAGAAGCGGGGCGAGCCGGTGACGTTGGTGCGCTCGCCGATGTTCACGAAGTTAGTCGCTGGGGAAATGTTGAAGGCCTCCATGCCGGCGAGGCGGAGGTGAGGCGCCACCTCGGGGACGACGCGCGGTGGCAGCCCCTTCACCGCCTCGGCCATCGCACGGATGTGGTCCGGCGTGGTGCCGCAGCAACCGCCCAGGACGTTCAGCCAGCCCGCCTCCGCCCAGGCACGGATCTTGGGAGCCATGGACTCGGGAGTTTCCGGGAAGCCCGTGGGCAAGAGCGGGTTGGGCATGCCCGCATTGGCGTAGATGCAAACGTGCGTGTCGGCGATGCGCGCGATCTCCTCGACGTGGGGCCGTAGTTCTTCGGGTCCAAGGGCGCAGTTGAACCCAATGGTGACGGGACGGGCGTGGCGGACGGAGTTCCAGAACGCCTCCACCGTCTGGCCGGTCAGGGTGCGGCCCGACTTGTCGGTGATGGTGCCGGAAATCATGAGCGGCACGCGCTCGTTTCGGGCTGCAAGAACCTCGTCGATGGCGAACAAGGCCGCCTTGGCATTCAGCGTGTCAAAAATGGTCTCGACCAAGAGGACGTCCACGCCGCCTTCCAGGAGGGCCTCGACTTGCTCGCGGTATTGAAACCGGAGCTGGTCGAACGTGACGGCACGGAACCCCGGGTCGTTGACGTCGGGAGAAATGGACGCCGTGACGGGCATGGGGCCGATGGCCCCGGCGACGATGCCGCGGAAGCCGGTTCGGGCAGCCACGTCCTCGACGGCCTCGCAGGCAACCCGGGCGGCAGCCAAGTTCATCTCGCGGGCGAGGCCGCGGAGGAAGGGGTCTTGGATGACGGCATCGAAGTAGGCGGGGTCCTTCCGGCCCTCCGGATGACGAAAGAAGAAGTCGTGTTGGCCGATGGTGGTGGCCGAGAAGGTGTTGGTCTCGATGATGTCGGCCCCGGCCTCGAGGTATTGGGCGTGGATGTCGCGGATGACGTGGGGCTGGGTCAGGAGGAGGACCTCGTTGTTGCCCTTGAGGTCCTTGCCGGACCAATCCTTGAATCGTTCCCCTCGGTACTGGGCCTCGGAAAGCTTGAAGCGCTGGACCATGGTGCCCATGGCGCCGTCGATGATGACGAGGCGTTGCCGCAGAAGATCCGTGAGGCCGGAACCACGCGAGAAGGCGAGGAGTGCAGGGCGAACTGCTGGCAGCATAGGGGCAGCTTACTCGGGGGACGTGGCGCAGGCCAAGTGTTAAATCAATTCATCAGGATTATCTGATGCGACTTGGATGCTCAGCAAAGCCGGAGTTCACATCTGCATCGGGTCCTAATCATTGTTTCCCGATTTGTCCAAGGCGATCGAATCGCCCGGCCTCATTCCGCTCCCTTCACGGCACCAACCAACCAGTTTTGAACCCGCAGTCGAAGGCTTCAGTGTCGGCACCGAGGTTTCGAGACGGTGGATTCATAAATGCCCCCCGAAAAAATGGGCAACGTCGACCCCATGGTTGGGAGCCGAGGTGGGAAACCAGCAGCCAGATGAATCAATGCGACGACTGCTTTAGGTGGGAAACTCGCATCACCGAGACCGGCGCCACAGCGACCAACCGACCAACACAAGCCCGACGGCAACGGCGCACGACTCGGGTTCAGGCACCACGGTCATCTGGTACAGCGGGAATGCCTTCAAGCCATCGGCGCCGGAATAGAATCCAGGGGCATTTTGAGAGTTGCTCACAAAATAGTGACCAGTCGAGAAACCCTCGGTCGGAGCGGTTCGCAACGCGGCGATTCCGAACCGCGTTGCCGAGCCCTGGGTGAGCTCAAACCGTTGGGTGACGAGCACCTTGGGCGTCAGGGAGATCTTTTGGGAACTGAGATCCCCTGTGGTGAGGAGGGCGTACGAGCCCGCCAACAATGGAGAGGCGGAAAAGTTCAGCGGGATGGACACGGAAGCCAGAAGCGGGAGATGAGCGCCACCGAGCGGAGTTCCTTGGGAGGCGTCATAAATCGACAACTGCATCGTCCCGGCGACGATGCTTCCACCTGACGCGGAGCCATTGTACAGGGACAGCCCCACCGATCCAAGCGTGCCAGTCTTGGTGACCGAGAGCAGGGCTCCGTAGACAGTGCTAGGGTCGGCGGAGGAATAGCCGGCGCTGGGGGTGGACATCCCGTTGTAAGCCAGCTGCACCGACTGCCCATGAAGGGCATTAGCCTCGACGCAAATCGACACGGTCGCCACAGTCCTGAGGAACAGCCCGACAGTCATAAGGTTTCCTAGAAACACACTGGTAGAAAGGTCACTGTATCCCCGGACAGAATACAACCTTTTTTTTAGAATCGGCGACCTGCTATCAGGGCATTTTGCCGGCGAATGAAAAGTTCCGGCGAAGTGGGGCCTTCGAAAAGAGCTAGACATGAGCCCCGAAAAATGATGCCCCAAGCTCGTGAAGACCTTTGCCGACGGGGACCAACGGGCTCCAGCTCAGCCATCCCGCAAGATCGAGGTGCGCGTGGCGCACTCGGCCGCCGACTGGCAGATCGCCAAGGAGGCCCTCGGACGCGAGCATGGCCTGGGGGCCGGCTCGGAAGCTGGAGACCGGCTCTGCCAGCTGGTGTTCGAGGACGGCAGGCTGGCGGCGGTCCTGATCTGGTGCGCCGCCGCCTGGCATCTCCAGGCCCGCGACCAAACCGTGGGATGGGATGCCGTGACCCGTTCCAAGCGCCTGAAGCTGGTGGTCCAACTGCGGCGCTTCCTCGTCCTCGAGGCCGCGCGCCGCCCGAACCTCGCCAGCCAATGCCTCGGGGCGGGGCTCCGCGAGCTGGTCCCCGCATGGGCGAGCCAGCATGGGTACCGACCCTTGCTTGCCGAGAGCTTCAGCGACCCCGAAAGCCACGCCGGCACCATGTACAAGGCCACCAACTGGGTGCAGGCCGGCCTGACCAAGGGCTACTCGCAGGACCACGCCGACTTCTACGTCCCGAACCACCGGCCCAAGAAGCTCTGGCTCAAGGAGCTGGCACCCCATGCCTGCGCGAGGATGTGCGCGCGGGACCTGCCGGCGGAATGCCAGGCCGCCGAGGGCGATGGCGGCGGGGCACGCAGCCCCCTCACCGTGGCCCAGCTCGAAAGCCTGCGGGCCGCCTTCCTGCAGGTGCCCGACCCGCGGGCCGCCACGAGCCGACGCCACCCGCTGTCGGCCATGCTGGGGTTGATCGCGCTGGGGCTGCTCATGGGGGCGGGCAACGTGCTGGACATCTGGAGGAAGGTGGCCGGCCTCACCCCGTCCCAGCGGGAGGCGCTGGGCCTCCGGGTGCGCGACAAGGCCAGCGGCCGGCTCAGGATGCCCGGCTACGACGCGCTCAACGACCTCCTCAACGCCATCGACCCGGTCGCCTATGCGCGGGCGCTGACGGCCTTCCTGCAGGCCCATGCCGGGCTGTTGCCCCGCAGCCTGGCCCTGGACGGCAAGAGCGTCGGCGACGGCAAGTGCGGCATGATCGTCACGCTGTGCCGCCACGAGGATGGACGCCCGGTCGCCATGGCCGTGGCGCGCGGCAAGAAGGAGGACTGCGAGGTCTCCGAGGGCCGCGCGCTGCTGGCCGACCCGGCGGTGCAGCTGGCCGACGCGCTGGTGACCGCCGACCCGCTCCACAACAAGCAGGCCACGGTGGAGGTGATCCTCAACAAGGGCGGCGACGACGTCATGGCCACCAAGGAGAACACCTCCCGACGTCTGGCGGGCGCGAAGGAGGCGCTCCGGGGCACCCCCCTTTTGCCCTGAGCCAGGAGGGGGACCACGGGCGATGGGACGTGCGGCAGGGCGCCCTCGTCGCGATCTCGCCGGCCAGCGCCGGGCTGAGGGGTGCGCGCTCGGCCCTCACGATCCGGCGGGAGTGGTCGGAGAAGAAGGCCCCTGACCAGCCCGCCAAGAGCCACACCCGACACTTTCTTTCCAGCCTGGCCCCGAGCCAGAAGAAGCGGGTCCAGGAGGCGGCGCGCGGTCACTGGTCGGTGGAGAACCGCAACCACCACAAGCGGGATGCCAGCGCGTGGCGGGAGGACGGCCATCGTCATCGCAAGGCCAACGGCGCGCTCAACCTGGCCCTGACCCGCAACGTGCTGCTGGCGATGATCCCGTTCGAGGAGGGAGAGCCCTTGGCCCAGTTCTTCGAGGACTACCACCGCCATCCTTCCCAAGCCCACCACCTCATCCTCGGGGCTCGCCCCGTGCCATGAGCCTGCCAGCCAAATGCCCTGGACCTGCGATATGCGCCAGAATGTTTGTTGCCGGCGCGGGGCTAGGCCAAGGCAACGTGCGGGTTGGTGTGTTGGCTAGTAGTTCCACTGCACCTGCATTCCGACACGGTCGGAGCCCTCGGCGTCCGCATAGGGCGCCATGCTCGTGTTGGTGCGGTGGAACGTGTGCGTGTAGGCGACGGCGACCTCGAGTTCCTTCCAGGGGGACCATTCGATGCCGAAGTCGATCTCGTTCACGCGGGCCGACGGGGCATTGCGCGCGAACTTCCGGCCGCCCTCGTACATCTGCCAACGCACGAACGGGAACACGGAGCCCTTTCCAACCGGGAGGAGATAGTTCACCTGGACGTAGCCGCCCTGGAGGAAGCCGGACTCGATCCGGCTAAAGTCCGAACTGAGTTCCGGGCCGCGCCCTAGCGTCCACTCGGCCTCGAACCCGATCGGCTTCGGATACCACACCAGCGTGGCGGCGACGCGCTCGTCGGCGATGCCGTCGGTGCGGGCGGTGGGACGGATGGTGGCCCCGGAAGGGCCGTTGACCGCGACGGTGTCCACGACGAAGCGCCCCGTGTAGGCCTGCAACCCCGGCTCGAAAACCTGTCCGCCCGGCAACTCGAACGGGTAGCTGACACGGGCGACGGCGTGGAGGTCCCCATTGCGGTCGGAGCGGTTGAGCCCTTGCCCGGAGTAGATGCCAAGTCCAACGACGCCGTAGTCGCCGGATCCCTTGAGGCCCGAGGAGACCAACGTCCTGAAGCGCTCGCGAACCTCGGCGGGAGCCCAGTAGAAGAAGGCTCCGATGTCGCGCTCGCCCTCGACGGCGGAATTGAGGGCGTCGGCTCGCTCCAGGGGCGCCCGGTTCTGGCTCGACTGCATGTTGACGAAGCCATAGGGGACCTTGGATTGGCCCAGGCGCACGCGGTACTCCTTGGCTTTGTCGAAGGCGACGTCCGCGTAAATGTCCCGCAACTGGACCGAGAACTGCCCGTCGGTCGGCGTCGCATTCATGTCCGGTTGGACGTACACGAAGACATGGTCGGACACGTCGCCGCTGAGGATGAGCCGCCCCCGACGGATCATGAAGGAGTCATTGCGCGAGACGGAGCGGTCGTTCGGGACGTTCAGTCCCGGGCCGGACTCGTCGAGGACGGCGTTGTACCGGAACTGGACGTAGCCGCGGATGCTCAGGCGGTCGCTCCACTTGGGCGCGGCCTTGGCGACGGCGGGGACGTTGGATGGACCGGGGGCGGCGGCCGCGACGGAGGGCGCCCCAGGGGTACCGGGCGAAATGGCGGCCGGGGAAGGCTTGCTGGAGGTGGCCGCCGCGTTGGCTGGGGCCGTGTTGGTCGGCGCGGCGACGGCAGGCTTGGAGTCGCCGGCGGGCGCGGAGGTCGGCCCCTTTTTGTCGGTCTCGGCCGCGAGGCGGAGTTCCTCGTACTGGGCGGCGGTGATGGTGCCTTGGTCGCGCAGCACCTTGAGGAGACGGAGCATGGCTTGCTCGTCGGCCAGGGCTTGCGGGGCAACGCCCAACAAGGCCGCGAGGAGCACGGCACGAGGGAGTCGGCGACCGGGCGCGGAGGGTGTCGTCTTGGCAAACGAAGGGTGGCGTGATGGCTTCATTCGGATGGCGTTTGTGTGTCGTGATCAGCGCATGCAATGACCGGCCCACGAAGGGCCGGTGGAACAGGGGACGGGAATAAGGGGTATGGGGGGAGGGATCAGGCGAGCAGCCGAACCAGACGGAATAGCCCGTAGGCAACTAGGGCGGTCATGGGAAGCGTCAGGACCCAGGCCCAGAGGATGCGCTCGACGACGCCGAGGTTGAGGGCGGAGAAGCGCTTGGCGCAGCCGACGCCCATGATGCTGGTGGTGATGGCGTGGGTGGTGGAGACGGGCATCCCAAAGTGCGCGGCGGTCATCAGGACGGTGGCGGCCGTGGTTTCCGCCGCGAAGCCATGGACGGGCTGCAGCTTCACCATCTTGTGTCCCATAGTCTTAATGATCTTCCATCCGCCCGCCGCCGTGCCGGCTGCCATGGTCAGGGCACAGGTCACCTTGATCCACGTGGCGATGCCCTCCTTGCCGGCCGCGTCCTTCATCATGGGATGGCGCAGGAAGTCGGCCCATGGCGGGAGGGCGTCGAATGCCCCGGACTGGGCCCCGACCAAGGCGAGAGCGATGATGCCCATGGTCTTCTGGGCGTCGTTGCTGCCATGGCTGAAGCCCATGTAGGCGGCGGAGGCGAGCTGGGCCTTGCCGAAGGCGCGCGTGACCCACTTGGGCGTCCAGGAGCGCAGGAGGAGATACAGGAGCGTCATGATGACCAGGCCCACGAGGAAGCCCATGATGGGCGAGAGGAACATGGGAATGACCACCTTGTAGAGGATGCCATCGAACTTGTACCACGGCACGCCCTCCTTGGGGCGGCTGAGGACGACGACGGCGAGGTTGTTGCTGGAGGCGGCAAGGCCTGCCCCGATGAGGCCGCCGATCAAGGCATGGCTGGAACTCGACGGGAGCCCGAACCACCAGGTGAGGAGGTTCCACACCACCGCGCCGGCCAAGGCGCAGATCAACATCCACGACGCCCATTCGCCCGGGATCAGCTTCGAGTCGAGGATGCCCGAGCTAATGGTCTTGGCGACGGCGGTGCCGTAGAGGGCGCCCACCAGGTTGGTCACGGCCGCCATGAGGATGGCCAGGCGGGGCGTCAGCACCTTGGTGGAGACGACCGTGGCGATGGAGTTGGCGGTGTCATGGAACCCGTTGATGTACTCGAACACCAACGCCACCACGATCACGGTCAGGATGAGCGTCATGGGCAGAGGGGATAGGAGGAAGCCCGGGCGACCTCAGGAATTCTTCAGGACGATGTGGAAGATGACGTTGCCGGAGTCGCGGCAGCGGTCGATGACCTTCTCGAGGAGGTCGTAGAGGTCCTTCAGGGCGATGACGCTGACGGCGTCCTTCTCGCCCGCATAGAGGTCGCGCAGCAGCTCCACCATGAGCTTGTCGGCCTCGCCCTCGAGGTACTGGAGGCGGTCGTTCTGTTCCTTGACCTTCTCCAGGTCCGGCGACGAGCGCAGGGCGCGCACCATGACCAAGACGACGTCCGCCGCCTTGAGGAGGAGGCCGGCCTGGCGGGAGAAGTCCACCTTTCGGACGCGCTCGGGGCAGAGCAGCAGGCGCTCGCCAAACTTCTCGAGGGTCTTCGGAATCTTGTAGAGCGCGTTGCTGAGGGCCTCGATGTCCTCGCGCTCCAGCGGCGTCACGAAGGTCGTCGTCAGGCGCTCGCTGATCTCCTCCGTGATGCGCTTGTCCTTCTTACGAAGCAACGCGAAGTCGTCCAGGCTCCCGGCTTCCGGCTTGGCCAAGAGCCTCACCAAAAGGTCCACGCTCTCCCGGGCTTCCTCGGCGCTCTTCTCCAGCAGTTCGAAAAAGACTTCCTCGCCCCCGATTAGCTTTTTGAGTGAAAACATCGCGCCCAAGAGGACGCGCGCGCCACGTGACGCCGGTTTGTCTGAAATGTGACGTTTATGTTACGGCTTCCGTGCCCCGGCACGCCATGCGTCCAGCGCCGCCGTCATCACCTCCCGCAGGGGCACCCCGGCCATCGCCGCCACCGACCGGCAACTCTCGAACTCCGGCGAGGCCTGCACCACGCGGTCCCCGAGTCGCCCCAGCTTGACCGACACCTGGCCGTGCTCCGTCCGCACCGTGACGACCTCGCGCGCCAGCTTGCAACGATCCGCAATCGTTCGCCGCACCCCAAAGGCCGTCGTCTCCACCAGCAACAGCTCTGTCAGGTCGTCGGCATCCGCCTCGTGGCACACGACGGTGAACAGTACCCCCGGCCGGTTCTTCTTCATCTGCACCGGGACATGGAACGCGTCGAGCGCGCCCATCCGCATCGCCTTCTCCAACACGTGCCCCAGCACCTCGGCCGTCGCGTCGTCGATGTTGGTCTCCAGGACGACGACCTGGTCCGATTCCCAGCCACGTTCGGCCGTGCCGGATGCGTCCTCCCAAAGGATGGCGCGCAGGACGTTGGCGCGGGACGCGTGGTCGCGCGTGCCGACGCCGTAGCCAACGCGTGCCCCAACGACGCCGCGCATGGGGCCGAATGACCCGGCGAACTCTGCCAGCAACGCGGCACCCGTGGGCGTCAGCATCTCGTGCGGTTCCTCGCATTGGCTGATGGGGATGCCTCGTGCGCCCAAGATTTCGAGGGTCGCGGGAGCCGGCAGCGGCATCCGCCCGTGGGCGCAACGAACAAAGCCGGTGCCCTCGACGACGGCGCCGGCCGAGACGGTGGGCCTGCCAAGAAGCTCAAGGGCCACGCACGCCGCGACGATGTCCACGATGGAGTCCACGGCCCCGACCTCGTGGAACGTGACGCGTTCGGGTTCCA
>JBJSZF010000223.1:0-14626 GCA_046090125.1 Verrucomicrobiota bacterium | reverse complement strand
GCTCCTCTTCATCCACTTCGAGATCCAGGCCCAGCGCGACCCCATGCTCCCCCGGCGCATGTTCCGATACCACTACCGCATCTACGACCGCTTCGGCCAGCATCCGATCAGCCTGGTGGTGCTGGCCGACGACGAGCCCGGTTGGCGTCCAGGCCCGTACGTGGGGGAGGTGGGACCGGTGCGGCTGAGCTTGGAGTACGCGGCGTGCAAGCTGCGGGACGTGGACCTGGGGCCGTGGCTGGCGGCGGGGAGCCCGGTGGCGCGGATCGTGCAGGCGCATCGGTTGGCGCAGCGGACGCGCGGGGACGAGGCGGGGCGATGGGAGGCAAAGCTAGCGTTCCTCCGGGAGCTACGGGGTGCGGGGCTTGGGTGGGAGGATTCGGTGCGTGTGATGCGGGTGGTGCACGGGTTGCTGGCGTTGCCGAGGGAGTTGGAGGTAGCTTTGCGTAGGGAAGTGAGGAAGCAGGAGGAAGCCATGCACGAGACAATGAGGAGTCCGTACGAGACGGTGGTGTGGGAGGAGGGCCGCGAGGAAGGCCGCGAGGAGGGGCGACAGGAGGGGCGACAGGAGGGGCGGTGCGCCGCCGCACGGGAATTCTTGGTGGATGTCCTGACGGAACGTTTCGGGCCGTGTGATGCAGCCGTGGTTTCGGAGGTGGAGGCGTTGTCGGACCTGATCCAGCTTCGCCGACTCGCCCGGCAGGCCCTGAAGGTGGTCTCCCTCGGGGAGTTCCAGCGCGCCCTGAAGACCACGGCGGCGGAAACCCAAGGCTGAACGCTCTCGGACCGGCCCCAGAGCTGGAGCCCTTGCGCGCTCCATGCCTCGCCTGTTTACCCTCCGAACAATCGTCCGGCACCACGGTCGGCATCCTCGCCGAGTCGAATGCGCGGGAAAGCCTTGAACTGGAAGGTCAGGACCACGGACCAATCGTCTGCGCCCTGGCGATTGTCCCGGATGCGAACACCAAGCGCGGCGGTCCAGCTTCGCAGGTCGCGGTAGAGCATGTACGAGTGCTCTTCCAAGACGCCGTCCCGGGCCTCGAACTGCTGGGTCGCGCGCGCGGCCCAGTTTTCGTTGAAGCGGCAAAAGAAGGAGCTGAAGAAGAGATTGTTGCCGAGGCCGTAGGAGTTGAGGTCGGTGGGCAGGTATCGATGGCCAAGCGTCCAAGCCCAGCGTTCGCCGGGGCGAAGGGTCATGCGATGGTTGGCCTCGCGCCAGGATGACTGGTTGATGCCGTAGCGAACCTGAGAGTGGAAGGTGACCCATCGCGTGGGCGCGAGGTCCATGTCGGAGTACAGCTCGGCGAACGTGGCCTGGCTGTCACGAGGATGAAGCCGCCAGTCCGTGTAGAGCGCCCAGTTGACGACGTCGGCCAGTCCATCAGCCCTCTTGGTCTGGATCCGGTTGCGCAGGGACCACCGGATGACGTTCTGCGAGTCGATGGAGTCGATGGCGTTGTAGTCGGGGAAGTCGATGGGCAGCAGGCGCGGCGTGATCCACTCGTAGTCGAACTGCGGGATCTCCCCCGGGTGCAGGGATGGGTTGGGGACAAAGACGTAGTTGAGGCCCGGCTCCACGATGTGGCGAAGGCCGTCGATGTCGAGGGGCTTGAAGCGCGACTGGGTCCACGTGCGGGACGCCTTGGTGTTCAGTTCCATGCCCGTGTTGGCGATGGACCGCACCTGGTCGCGCGCGATGCGCGGGAGGTCCTCGGGCTCGACGTAGTAGCTGAGCCGCATGCCCACGCGGGGCGACACGTTCAGCCAGCCGAAGAGCGTCTTGGGCAGGAGAAGTTGGTGGTAGGTGTCGCCACGGGCGCCTGCATAGGTGGCTCCCCCCAACATGCCGGGCTGGAAACGGAGGTATGCAAACGAGGACTCGCTGTCGTAATAGAGCCCGGTGACCCCCACCTCCTGCCGCAGACCGGTGAGCTTCACGTCGGGGAGGCGTTCGATGGCCTGGAAGAACTCGTTGAGACGCGGCTGCACCAGGAGGTCCAGCGTCCAGTTTGCCCATGCCTGGTTGACCTCCGCCAGCGTCTTGGGCTGCGGGTCGCCTCGGAAGTCCGTCTCGAAGAAGTCACGGTACACGAGGGCGTCGTTTTGCTCCTCGACGCGCCCCTTGATGGTGAGGCCGGTCTCGTTGGTAAACGAATGCTGGAAGCGCAGCAGGCGCCGGTCTTGGTCCACGGGGGTGCCCACGGCCGTGCGGAAGGGATCGAGGTCGTGCGCGAAGTAGCCCGAGGCCGATCCCTTGCCCCATGGGCCGAGGTCGTACGCAATGCCCGGACCCCCGGCGGCGCCCCGCTTGAGGCGCCAGTCGGCGTCGAGCGTCAATTCGGCGTTGGTGCTGACTTGCCAGTGGTAGCGGTTGAGCGAGAAGGGGCCGAAGACGGAGCGGTAGCCCGGGGCGACGGTCCAGAAGCGCGTGTGGGGACGGAGGTTCTTGCGGTAGTAGGGCAACGTGAGGATGCGGGTGTTGCCGACGAACAGCGTGGCATTCCGGGCCTCGATGAACTCGCCGGGCCGGACCTCGATGTGCCGGGCACGAATGCGGTAGGCGGGCTCGGCGACGTCGTCGGTGGTGACGAACGCGTCCAGCGCCATGAAACGGTTCGTGGCGACGTTGCCCTCGACGCGTTGCCCGGACGCGAAGAAGGGTCGCTGGCCCAGGCGAAAGTTCTCCGCAACAAGGACCCGGCGGTTGAAGTCGTAGCTGGCCTTGTCACCGCGCCATGCCTCGCTGCCGCCGCCGACCCCGGACTCGATGCGCACGTCGCCCTGCGCCTCCACCCATCCCGCCTCGCGGTTCCATCGTAGGGAACGCGCGCTCACGGTGCTGCCTTGGTAGCGGATGACGACGCCTTGGACGGCGAAGGCCTCGCCGGACTCGGGGTCCAGCTCGATCTCGCCCTTCCCATCAAGGGACTCGATCTGGGCGACCTCCTGCGGCGGCACGGTCCCGGAGCCCACCAGGCCGGGGGCGCAAGCAAGGATGGCGGCCCATGCGAGCTTCATGCCCGGCAGGCTAGCCCATGCCCGGCCGCGAAGGCCATCGTCCATTGGACGCGTTGCGCAAGGCCCTTGCATTAGCTCCCGGCGGATGTGGCCATCCCGGCCCACTCGGGACCGTTGGGAAATGCGAATCGCTCCACCGTGCCCGCGTGCATCTCCGTCGAGTACCCGGGACGGGCGGGCGCTTGGTAGCGTGCGTTCACGATCCGGCACGGCTCCACGAAGTGCTCGTGAAGGTGGTCCACGAACTCGCACACGCGCCCCTCCCAGGAGCCACTGACGCAGGTGTAGTCGATCATGGAGATGTGCTGCACAAACTCGCAGAGGCCCACCCCGCCGGCGTGCGGGCAAACCGGGACGCCGAACTTCGCGGCAAGCAGGAGCACGGCGAGGTTTTCGTTCACGCCGCCCAGCCGGCACGAGTCCACCTGGCAGAACGAAATCGCCCGGGCCTGGAGCAACTGCTTGAAGAGCACCCGGTTCATGCCGTGCTCGCCCGTGGCCACGCCAATCCCCAATGGCTCCACGGCCCGCGCAATCGCCGCATGGCCTAGGATGTCGTCGGGCGACGTGGGCTCCTCGATCCACCATGGATGGAACGGCGCCAGCGCCTGCATCCATTCGATGGCTTGGGGAACCTCCCAGACTTGGTTGGCGTCCACCATCAGCTTGCGATCCCACCCGATCTCCTCGCGGATGATGCCGAGCCGGCGGACGTCGTCCGCGAGGTCGCGCCCGACCTTGACCTTGATGTGGTTCCATCCTTCCGCCACGGCCTCGCGGCACAGGCGGCGGATCTTGTCGTCGGGATACCCCAGCCATCCGGCGCTGGTGGTGTAGGCAGGATACCCCTCGGCAAGCAGGCGTTGGACCCGCGCCTCCTTGCCGGGAGCCGCCTTCTCGAGGAGGGCGATGGCCTCGTCAGGGGTCAGCGCGTCCGTCAGGTAGCGAAAGTCGATGCACTCGACGAACTGGCGCGGCGTGAAGCCGGAGACCAGGCGCCAGACGGGCTGGCGCTCCACCTTGCCCCAGAGATCCCACAGCGCGTTGACGATGGCGGCCAGCGCGAGGTGAACCGCCCCCTTGTCGGGCCCAATCCACCGAAGCTGCGAGTCGCCCGTCAGGTGCCTCCAGAAGCGGCCGGGGGCCGACGTGAACCCCGCGAGGTCACGCCCCACGACCAGGTGTTCGTGGGCACGAATCGCGGCGCAGACGACGTCGTTGCCGCGCCCGATGGTGAAGGTGGAACCGTGGCCCTCGATACCGGCATCCGTGTGGAGCACCACGTAGGCAGACGAGTAGTCCGGGTCGGGGTTCATGGCGTCCGATCCGTCCCGCTGGCGGGACGTGGGAAAGCGGATGTCATGAACGGAGATGCGGGTGATGCGAGGCATGGGAGGGGAAGGCAGGCGTTGCAATGAAAAGCCCCCGGCAAGGCCGGGGGCGAGGGCGGGTTGGTGCAACCGAGGTCGTGACCCGGGCGTCGCCGTCGGGCGCGGCCTAGGCCCGCTCCATGTACTTCCCGGTCCGGGTGTCGATCTTGATCTTCTCGCCGGTCTTGATGAAGAGCGGCACCTGGACCTGAACGCCGGTCTCCAAGGTGACGAGCTTCTGGACGTTGTTGGCGGAGTCGCCCTTGATGCCCTCCGGCGCGTCCGAAACGGTCAGGACCACGGACGGCGGCAGCTCGAGCTGCACGACCTTCTCCTCGACGAACGTCATCGTCACCGAGCCGTTCTCGACGAGGAAGTTGCGGGACTCGCCGATCAGCTCGGGCGAGATCGTGACCTCCTCGAAGGTCTCGGGGTCCACGAAGACGTAGTCGTCGCCGGTCTTGTAGGAGAACTCCATGCGGCGCGTGTTGAGCGGCACGGTCTCCACCTTCTCGGTGGAGGCGAAGCGGACGTCCATGGACTTGCCGGTCTTGATGGAGCGGAGGATGCCCTGCACGAAGGCCCTGAGGTTCCCGGGGGTGCGGTGGGTCACTTCGAGGACCACGCACACGTCGGAGTTGTGGAGGATGGCCATCCCCTTCCGGAGGTCGTTAGCGTTGACTGCCATAAAATGTGTCGATGAAGCCGAAGCGCCCGCAGGCGCCCGCGCGCCCGGCCGGTGAAACGGAGCCGCGACGCTATCGAAGGAACATGGGATGGCAAGCATCCTTCTCCGGCCACACTCCGGGCGTGCGGTGGCGGCGACTCCATGCAATGATGGACCCAACTTATGGGCGATCCGAGGCACGCACGGCTGGCGAAGTTATTGGTGGGATACTCCTGCTCCTTGAAGCGCGGCGAGGTCCTGTTGCTCGACATGATCGACGTGCCGGACGAGATGACGGTGGCCTTGATCCGGGCGACGCGGGCGGCCGGCGGCCTTCCCTTGGTGGAACTTCGCCATTCCCGCGTGACGCGCGAGGTGCAGCGCGGCACCGACGCGGCCCATGCACGCTTGGTCCGGGACGTGGAGATGGCGCGGATGCGGAAGGTGGACGCCTACATCGCCATCCGCGGGGCGCACAACGCGAGCGAGGGGAGCGACGTCCCGCCGGAGGCGCAAAAGCTGTTCGCCAAGACGATGCGGCCGGTGATCGACCGGCGGATCAACCACACCAAGTGGTGCGTGCTGCGCTGGCCCACGCCCAGCATGGCGCAGGCCGCCAACATGAGCACGGAGGCCTTCGAGGATTTCTACTTCGACGTCTGCACCATGGACTACGAGCGCATGGCAAGGGCCATATCGCCCCTGAAGAAGCGGATGGAGAAGGCCGACCGCGTCCGGATCGTGGGGCCGGGGACGGACCTGCGCTTCAGCATCAAGGGCGTCGGCGCGAAGCCTTGCGAGGGCGTGCGCAACATCCCGGACGGCGAGTGCTTCACCTGCCCGACGCTCAAGTCGTCGGAGGGCGTCATTGCCTTCAACACGCCAACGATCTACTCGGGCACGAAGTTCGAGGGGATCCGCCTGGAGCTGAAGGGCGGCCGGATCGTGAAGGCGACGTGCTCGGGCGGGTCGGAGAAGCGTCTCAACGAGATTTTGGACACCGACGCCGGGGCGAGGTCCATCGGCGAGTTCAGCCTCGGCTTCAACCCGTACATCCAGAACCCGATGTGCGACATCCTCTTCGACGAGAAGATCGCGGGCTCCCTGCACTATACGCCGGGTCAGGCCTACGAGGACCCGGACCCGGGCAACGGGAACAAGTCGGCCGTCCACTGGGACATGGTGTTGATCCAACGCAAGGAATGGGGCGGGGGCGAGGTGTGGTTTGACGACGAGTTGATCCGCCAGGACGGGTTGTTCGTGCCCAAGGACCTTCATGGGCTGAACCCGGACAAGCTTGCCGGGCATCGCTGAGCCCCGGCATTGGGCTTCGGGGGAGCATGGGCAGACTTTGTCGTCCGAGACTTGGCCCTTGAAACTTGGGGCGCGGGCGGGAGGGTTGGGGCCGCTTCCCGTCGGAATGGGGGGCGCATCACGAGCCGTCGCTGCTTCCCATGAAGTTCCTCGCATCGTCCCGTCGCATGGCCCGGTGGCTGGCCTTGTTCGTGGCCATCGCCTTCGCGGCTCCGTCGCTGGCCAAGATCCAGTTTGACGTGTTCCCCGGGCACGATGGCGTGGCGCGGTCGGGCGGGTGGTACCCGGTGTGGATCGAGGTCTTCAACGACGGGCCCGGCTTCGACGCCGTGGTGGAGGTTGGGTCGGGCCAGATGGGCGGCCTCGTGCAGCGGATGGCCGTGGAGCTTCCCACCAACACGCGCAAGCGGCTCCCGTTCACGTGCTTCTCCGGCTCGCAGGGCTTCCTCGCCGTGGACGCGCGCCTGTACGACAAGGGCGGGAAGCTGAAGGCCGAGACGTTGGGCCAACGACTGGCCCAGGTCACATGGGAGAACTTCCTGATGGGTGCCGCGCCCCAATCCTTCGGAGGCATGCCGGCGTTCCCGGACGTGGGCGGCCGCCAGGTGGACCATCAACCGCGGGTGACGCGCCTCGCCGTGGGACAAGGTTTGGAAACCTTCCCCGACAACCCGATCGTGCTCGAGTCCCTCAACGCGATCTACCTCAACTCCAGCCGCGCCATCGAGCTCAAGGAACCGCAGGCCGACGCGCTGCTGGCATGGGTGCACGGCGGCGGGCATCTGATCGTCGCCGTGGACCAACCGGGCGACGTGTCTGCGACGTCCTGGTTGCGGGACGTGTTGCCAGTCTCGGTGAGTGGCTCCAGCACGGTGTCGGTGGGACCTGAGGTCGAGGGCTGGGTCCGGCGTCCGGGCAAGGCGGCGGGCAGCGAGGAGTTGTCCTTCGCGTTGCATCCGCCCCACGCCCCGCGCACGTCCGCCAAGGCCGCCGGCGACAACCCCTACGACGACGTGAAGTCGGACCCATCCATGGCCCGGGCCCAGGCGCCCGCCGTCGGGTTCACGGTGCGTGCCGGCACGACGCTGGTGTCGTCGGACGGCAAGCCCCTCGTGGTGTCGGCACCCAAGGGACGCGGCTTGGTGACGGCGCTGGCCTTCAACCCGGAGCGCGAGCCGTTCAAGTCCTGGAAGGAAAAGCCGTGGTTCTGGGCCAAGCTCGCCGGGGTGCCGACGGGCTTGCTTGCAAAGGGCGACTTCAACATCTGGGGCGGGCGCGGCATCGACGCGGTGTTCGGGGCGATGATCGAGACGCGCCAGGTGCGCAAGCTGCCGGTGGGCGTGCTCCTGTTGCTGTTGCTCGTGTACCTCCTCGTGATTGGGCCGCTGGACCGGTGGTGGCTCAAGAAGATCAACCGCCCGATGCTCACGTGGGTGACGTTCCCGGCCTACGTCGTGCTCTTCTCGGTGCTCATCTACTACATCGGGTTCCGCCTGCGCGCCGGGAACAGCGAGTGGACGGAGCTGCATGTCGTGGACGTGTACCCGCGCACGGGCTCCGCGCTCCTTCGCGGCCGCTCCTTCGGGTCCGTGTATTCGCCCGCCAACAACCTCTACCCCGTCTCGGTGAAGGCCGAGGCGGCAGCCTTCCGCGGCGAGTTCCAAGGCATGTTGGGCAGCGTGGGCATCGGCAACCGGGCCAAGGTCCGCGTGGACGCCAAGGGCTACGACGCCGAGCTCGAGGTGCCGGTGTGGACCTCCATGCTGACCGTCGGCGAATGGGTGGACTCGGGCCCGGCCCCGATCGAGGCCCGGCTCGAGGGCCCCACGCTGGCGCTCGCCAACCGCCGCGAGGCCCCCTTGACCAACATCGTCATCATCCATGACCGCAAGGTCCGCCTCGTGCCCTCCATGGACGGCGGAGCCACCCTGCGCATCGACCTCGACTCCGTGCCCGCGCCGGGCGAGGGCATGTCCGTGGACGACCTCACCCGGGATTGGTCCGCGTTGTTCCATGGCGTGGCGAACCGTCGCAACGAGGTGTTCGGCGGCGGCAACGGCGAGGAACACATCGACAACTGGCCCGGAGCCTCCGTCGCGGCCAGCCTGATCCGGCGCATGGCCACGCACGACAACGAGGGCTCCCGCTCGTTCGTGTGGCCGCCCGGCCTCGACCTGTCGCCCCTCGTGGACCGCGGCGACGTGGTGGTGATGGCCTTTGCCCCCAACGACAGCGTTATTCCCCCCGTGAACCGCTTCGACGCGATCTGGAAGAAGCGGAGCACGTTGTACCGGCTGGTGTTGAACCCGGCGCGCGCGCCGCGCCCCTGAAGGAAACCATGAATGAGAACCCCCTGAGGATGAACGAGCAGCCCGCGTCGGCCGCGCCCCCCATCCCCGCCGTCCAGACGCATGGCCTCAGCCGCGTCTATGGCTCCATGACAGCCCTGTCCAACCTCGACCTCACCGTGAACCGCGCCGACCTCTTCGGCTTCATCGGGTCGAACGGCGCGGGCAAGACCACCACGCTGCGCATCCTTGCCACCTTCCTCACCCCCTCCAGCGGCCGCGCCGAGGTCCTCGGCCATGACGTCGTCCGCGACGCCGACCGCGTCCGCCACCTGATCGGCTACATGCCGGACTTCTTCGGCGTGTACAAGGACATGGAGGTGACCGAGTACCTCGACTTCTTCGGGGCCTGCTACAAGATCCCGGCGGCGGTGCGGGAGAAGACCGTGGCCGACGTCCTCGAGCTGGTGGGTCTCACGGAGAAGCGTGGCGCGCTCATCGGGGCCCTCAGCCGCGGAATGCAGCAACGGCTCGGCCTTGCCCGCGTCCTCATCCACGACCCGCAGCTCCTCCTCCTCGACGAGCCGGCGTCCGGCCTCGATCCCCGGGCGCGCATCGAGATGATGGCCATCCTCCAGGAGCTCCAGCGCATGGGGAAGACCATCATCATCTCGTCCCACATCCTCTCGGAGCTGCAAACCCTCTGCAATCGGTGCGCCATCATCGAGAAGGGCCGCCTCATCTACTCCGGCCCCGTCCAGGGCGTCCGCTCCGACTCCCAGGTCGGACGCGTCTTCCGCGTGCGCGTCGCGTCCGGCAACGAGCGCGCCCTCGACCTGCTGCGCGCCCGCCAAGAGGTCATCGAGGCCAGCGAGGAGGACGGCCGCCTCCGCGTCACCGTGCGTGACGACCAGGCCGACGGTTCCGTCCTCGCCGACGTCCTCGTGCGCGGCGGGTCCCGACTCGTCGAGCTGCGCGAGGAGGAGCTCGGGCTCGAGGAAGTCTTCCTCCGCGTCACCAAGGGCGAGACCCAATAGCGCCGCGCTCGCCGCACCGAAGCCGTTTCGGGCGCGGCGCCTTCGTCCCACCACCCCATGACCCTCCTGCCCGTCGCCCATCGGGAGTTGCTGGTGGACGCACGCAACGGCGGGGGCGCGTGGGCCCGCTTCTTGTCCGGCCTCGGTGGCGTTGGCTTGTTCGGCCTGCTCTGGGTCACGCCCATGCAGTCGCAGCCGCAGGTGGTCTCCTCGGTTGTCTTCCATACGCTGGCCTGGCTCTCGTTTGCCTACGCCTGCCTGGCCGGCGCGTTGCACACGTCGGATGCCGTCGGACGCGAGAAGCGCTCCGGCACCCTCGGCTTGCTCTTCCTCACGGACCTCACCGCGATCGACGTGATCCTCGGGAAGCTCTGCGCCACCGGGGCGCGGTCGGTGTACGGCGTGCTCGCGCTGGTGCCCGTCTTGTCCTTGCCGGTGATGGTGGGCGGCGTAAGCGGCGGGCAGGTGTTCCGGGCCGTGGTGGCCCTCCTCGTGACGTTGTTCCTGTCGTTGTCCCTCGGGCTGCTCGCGTCGGTCGTCGCCCGCGACTTCCGCGGAGCCGTCACGGCCACCGTTCTGGCGATGTCGGGGCTTTCGGCGGGCTTGGACGGCGTCGGCTGGGCGGTGGCGCTGCGCACGGGCACGTCGCCGGACGCGGCCCGGCAATGGAGCCCGATGGCCATGATGCGGTGGTCGCAGGCGGAGCCCTGGCGAAGCCCGGCGATCCATGCGTCGTTCGGGCGCGCATGGAAGCGGCAGGCGTTGCTGGGCGCGGGGGCGTTGGCGGTCGCGGCGGTGTGCGTGCGGCGGCGGCGTTCCGACTGGACGGAGCCTATGCGTGAGATCCCGAAGGCGTCGGAGGCATCCGGGTTGGTGGGATGGCGGCACGTGGAATGGGAGTCATTGCTGGCGCGTTCGCCCTACGCGTGGTTGCAACGGGTGGCCCGGCCGGTCCCATGGACCTTCAAGGCGACGTTCGGCTTGATGGCGGGGTTGTTCGTCGTCGCGGCGTTGGCGTCCATTACGAGGCCGGGGACGAACTTCCAGCTTGGGGCGGCCGGGGCGGCCATGCTGGTGCTGGCGGCGTTGCACGTGGGGCTCAAGCTGCAACTCGCGTTGGCGGCAACGCGCGGCATCGGCGAGGACCGCGAGTCGGGCGGGCTTGAAATGCTGGTCGTCTCGGGGATCGGGCCGGGGCTGGTCCAGGAGGGGCACCGCGACGCGTTGGTGCGGCAGTATCGCGGGCCGCTGATGACGGTGTACGCGTGCCAGTTCGGGATGGCGGCCGTGCTCAGCGCGCGGGGGATGCCGCCGGACGTGGGGGCGCTCCTGCTGGCCTTGGTGGTGGGCGCGGCGTTCCTGTGGATCGACTTCGACACCTTGCTGCGCGTGGGCCTGCGCCATGGCCTGAAGGAACGCGGCCCGCAGGCGGCGTTCCGGGCGACGGTCGTGCGGGTGCTCCTGCCCGGATGGATCGCGGTGCTGCCGCTCGGGGTTTCGATCGTGACGGGCGGGTCGGCCACGGTCGTCACGGTGCTGGCGTTGTCGTGGCTGGCGTTCTCGGCCTACGTGCTCAAGAAGGTCCGCAAGCGCGCGCGGATCGACGTCGAGCACGGCTTCATGCAGCTCGCGGCGGAGCTGCCGTTCGACACCGACGACTGGGAGGTGCGCGACGACTTCCGGCGCGCGGCGGGCGCGCAGTATCCGTCGGCGCGGGCGGGCTGATGGGGACGTTGCTCCAACGCGAGCTGCTGGGGGCGACGCGGGACGTGGTGTTCCATGTGTCGCGTTGGGTGGCGGCGTTGGGGGCAACGGTGGTGCTGTGGGCGTTGGCGGGCTGGGTGGAGGCTCCCCTGGGACAGTTGGGCATGCACCTCGCGCGCGGGTTCCACCTGGTGTTGTGCGTGGCGTTGCTGGCGGCCGGCGCATGGGTGGGCGCTCCGGTGCTCCTGCGGGAACGCATCGACGGCACGCTGCCGCTGTTGCTGATGACACGCCTCACGCCGACGTCGGTGGTGCTCGGCAAGGCCCTCGGCGCGGTCCTGCGGCTGGCGGCGATGTGGCTGGCAACGGTCCCGGCCGGCCTCGTGCCCCTGGTGTTCGGGGCCGTGCGATGGCAGGACGCCGTGGCGTTCGTGACGGTCGAGGGAGCCTTGGGCGTTACCGGGCTCGCGTCGGGCCTGATGGCGTCGGCGCTGGTGCGGAGCCCGGGCGACCTGGTGCGGACGACGGTGACGCTGACGTTGACGGCGGGATCGCTGGTGGGCGGCACGTTGCTGGGGTTCTTCGCGATGTTGACCCGGCCGCCGCCGTGGGTCTGGCCCGTGGTGGGGACGGTGTACACCGTGGGCGTGACGGCCGCGATGGTCTTCCTGGGATTGCCCGTGGTGGCCGAAATCCTCCGGGCACGCATGGCGGAGGAGGCCGGGCACGAGGAGCAACGGCCCTTCGCCGACGACGAGGAAGCCGAGCGCGTCGAGGAACGGGCGTGGCGACGCCATTGGAGCCGGGGCGCGGGGGCACGGCTGCGGGGGCGGAACCCGCTGCGCTGGCTCATGCTGCGGGAGCCGGGCCGGGTGCCCACGTGGTGGCTGTGGGTGGGCGTGGTGGTGGTGTCGTGGGCGTCGGCCGTCGCGATGGAACGGCGAGCGGACCCCAACGACGTCGCGCGCCGATGGTGCGTGGAACTAGCCGGGGGGCTGGTGTTGGCCGCCATGGGCGTGGCGGCGTCGGGCGGGTATCGGCGCGAGGTGCGCTCGGGGGCTATGGAGCTGCTGCTGACGACCGGCTTGCCCGACGGCGCGTACCTGCGGCGGGGCATCTGGCCCTTGGTGACGGCTTATGCCGCGCCCTTGGCCATCCACGGGGCGCTGACGTGGGTGGCATGGCGGACGTCGCAGGCATGGATTTGGCCGGAGCGGATGACCTGGGTCCTGGCGGCGCCATGGCTGGCGTCGTGGACGGGCCTGGGCATGTCGGGGGTGACGCGGGGGCCGTGGTCGTCGGCGGGGGCGACGCTCTCGGCGTTGGCGGTGCCGTGGGTGGCCGCGTGGGTGATGGACGTCGAGCTGGGGCTGGGCCGGTGGTGGGGATCGGGCGCTATGCTGGCCGGGTGCCTGGCGCTGATGGCCGGCTTCCGCGGGTGGCTGGCCCGGGAATGGCGAACGCGCGAGTTCGTGGCGCGGCAGCTCACCGGCTGAAGGCGGAGGGGCTTGCCTCGAAGAACCGGGCATGAAATGGGGGTGGTTTCTCGGTTGGGATTGTTGCTCGCATTGGGCGGGCGAGAGGTAGCCCAGTGCTCCGTGGAGGCGCTGGGTGCCGTGGAGGCGGGCGATGGAGTCGAAGATCTTCTGGCGAGCGTCGGCGTGGGTCGGGAAGCGCGTCCGGTACGCGAGCGTGAGCTTGAGGGTGGCCCAGATGGATTCCCTGGCGGCCCTGCATTCGCGGGATGGCTGCATTTGGCCTTGCGGATCATGGAGGCGACGAGAGCGGCGGGCTGAGGGGCGGCGCGGAAGTTGCCGGCGGCATACTGGACGCCTCGGTCGTTGTGGAAGGGGAATCTTGAGGGAGGCATGCGCTGGTCGCGAGCCATGCCGAGGGAATCGAGGCCGAGCTGGGCGTCGATGGCGGCGCTCATGGCTCAGCCGACAATACGACGGGAGCCGAGGCCTATGACGGCGGCGACATGGGCGGGCTTGCCGCTGTCGAGCCAGCAGCGGACGGCGTCCTGACTGAAGGTGACGTCGTACTTGGGCATGGGGACCCGCTGGACGGGCGGCGGACCGGGACCGGAACAGGGACGGACTTGGGACTGGGGGCCTCGTGCCCAAGATGGTGATGCGGTCTTACCTCGGTTTCTCTGTCCAGTGAATCGAGGCAACCTCACAAACACCCCATGGGGAGTGAGATGCACCCGAAGCCCCGCCCGGAATCCGATTGTTGTCGGGTCCTTGGCCCTTAATCATGGCTAAGGGTTCGTGCCATCGGGTGATCCAAAGGAGGAGGGGACTCCCACGTCGGTCGCACGTCGCCTGCGGGCGTCGGCAACATGAGATCAAGAAGTGAAGACGGGATGCGACAAAGCAAAGGCTGGGCTAAATCCATCGCCCGTCTAGGAGGGGCATTCTTTACGGCAGCCACGATGTACTGCCTGGGCCAAAGCCCTCAACTCACCCTCGTCAGCGTGCCCGCGACGCCGACATGGCAGGCGGGGCAGCAAGACCTGAAATTTCAGGTAATGCTCCAAAACAACGGCACCAGCTTCAGGCCAATTGCGGGCTCGTTGTTCGTGAATGTTTCCGGTGGTTCCGAAACGAATCTCCCAAAAGTTTGGGATGTTCGGACTGTCGGGATGACGGGCGGATGGCTTACAGGCTCCACGATCAGCACCAGCTGGGAACAACAGCCGCTCTGGAATGCTTCCCCCGACGTCAACAACGCGGATCCGGTTCTCAGGTCTGTTGCCTTCAGCAACTCCTCGGACTTGCTCGTTATTTTTCTCAAAAACTCCCCTTGGCTGGCGAACGTGACCATAGGAACGGGGCCCGCCAAGGTCCTTGCCGAGATCACGGTGCGTCGCACGGGAGACCTAAACGCCGCCGGTTCCTGGAACCTCAATCTTTGGACGGGGACTTCACAATCATTCTTTGATACCCCTGCCACCCTGGGCCTTGGAAGGGTCAACATGCCTCGTTTCTCGGTTCCCCTGAACGCTCTGGCTATCTCAAACCTGACCAACTCGCCGCCCAGCCTTGGCGGTGCCACGAACGCCACCGTCAACGAACTGGCCGCCTACACCCAGGCCATGGTTCCCCAGGACACGGACCTCCCGGCCCAGACCCTCACGGTCTCCCTCGTCAGCGGCCCCTCCGGCCTCGTCGTCACGAATGGCGTCGTGGCCTGGACCCCCACGGAGGCCCAGGGGCCCTCCAC
>JBJSZF010000222.1:0-1516 GCA_046090125.1 Verrucomicrobiota bacterium | reverse complement strand
CAGCAATCCGGCTGGCCGGGACACCGCGAGCGCCATGCCATGGACCAGCACCATCAACACCCACTCGTCTCCCGAGACGCCGCCGAACAACAGCGTGAACATCACCACCGGCAACGTCGCGACCACCAGAACGGCCGTGCGCACGGCGTAGGCCGCATTCTTCCCATGCAGGACGGACGCCGTGGCCAAAGGCGTCAGGAGGAGCAGCTCCAGCGTGCGCTCGCGACGCTCGCGCGACAGCTCGTCCACGATGATCAACGGCCCGGCGAACAGGGAGACCACCAACAGCATCTGGTGGAGCCAGGGGAACAGGTCCCGGCAGGTCGCATTCACCGTGCCGGGCGCGTTCAACGCCACGTCGAGCAACACGAAAAACACGGCCGCAACACCCACCCGCATCCACAGGAGCAGCGGTCGCCGCGACTCGGCCAGCAACTCGCGCCAGATGACCGAAAGCACGCCGCAGGCTGCACCGGCACGCGGGGCGCGGGAAGGACGATCCTCGGCGCGCCTGCCTCCGGGGCGTCTCCCAAACGTGTCGGTGTTCCCAGGCACGTCGTGGCCGGCTCAACGCTGGGAGCGCGGCCGTCCCCGGCCGCCTCTCCATGCATCCCGCTCCCATGTCACCGACCACGTCGGGATGCGCGGCAGCCTCCGTGTTGGCCTTCGTGCCCGGGCATGGGAAACATTCGGCCATCGACATGAGCACGACATGCAGTGAGGACCCCATGGCGTCCCGTCCATTTGCCCATCCGCTCCACGGCGTGCCAGCGCGCTTCAAGGTGGTTCGCACCGACCGCGAGCTGGACCTCGGCGGCGTGGACGATGCCCTTCGCGCGGCGGGCGGCGAGGTGGTGTTGCTGCCGGATGGCGCCGACGAGGACCAGGTCAGGCGGGAGGTGGCCGACGCGGACCTCTTGCTGATGTGCTACGCGCGCATCACCCGACGGGTCATCGAGGGGGCCACGCGGCTGCGTGCGATCGTGAAGTACGGGGTGGGCATTGACGCCATCGACATTGACGCGGCCCGCGATCGCGGCATTCCCGTCGTCAACGTGCCGGCCTATGCCGAGGAAACGGTGGCGGAGGGTGCGTTCGCGCTGCTCATGGGGCTCTTCAAGCGCTTCAAGCCGATCCTGGGCGCGATGGAGCGCACGGGCTGGATCTGGCCCGAACGCCCATGGTTGGCCCATGACCTTGCGGGCAAAACGCTCGGCATCGTGGGCTTGGGTCGCATCGGGCGCAGCATGGCGCGGATGGCCGGAGCCTTCCGCATGAGGGTCATCGCGGTGGACCCGTATCTCCCGGCCAGCTCATGGCCCGAGGGCGTGCAGCGGTGCGGCTCGCTGGAGGAAATGCTGCCCGCCTGCGACGCCGTGTCCATCCACTGCGTCCTCAACGCGGAGACCCGGCACCTCGTCGGCGCGGCCGAGCTTGCCCGGATGAAGCCCTCCGCCGTCCTCGTGAACGTGTCCCGCGGCGAGATCGTGGACGAGGCCGCCCTGTTGGCCGCGCT
>JBJSZF010000221.1:0-1675 GCA_046090125.1 Verrucomicrobiota bacterium | reverse complement strand
TGAAGCTCCTCGAGGTGGACCGACGCAAGCGCGTCGTGTGGACCCACGAGGAGGCGCGCCCCGGCGGCATCCATCACTTCCAAGTCCTCACGACGAACGGCCGCAAGGAACCCTGGCCCGCGCTGCGCTAAGCCGGGTCCTGGCAGCCCTCCGGGATGCGTCGTCAGGACGTCGGGATGACGTGAAGCACGGCCTGTCCGCCGGGAACGAGCGCGGCGTTGATCCCGGTGTCAAACGTTGCGAACCGGCCCCCATGTTTCACGGCAAGCGCCAGAAGAAAATAGTCCGTGAGATGCTTGGACCCGGGCAACCGTGGGTAGAGACCGTCATTCGTCAGAGCCAGGTCATCCGGCCAGAAATGATGCCCCGGTGCTGCCATCAGGCGCGAAAGCACCCGTCGTGCTTCCACGGGGTTCCCAAGCGTTCGTGGGTACGATGGGTGGCTGAGGATGCGGAGGAAGGCGTTCTCGGTCGTCGGACAGGTCGCCCAGCCAGCCGGGACGGCCTCACGTTCAAAGAAGCGCATGGCAACGCCCTCATGCACGTGTCCGGCGTCGCCCAGGGCGATGAGCACGCTGGCGTCCAAAAGCATGATCATGGTCGTTGGGGACGGGTCATCCGATTCAGTTCCTCGTTTTCCAAAGCCTCGCGGACGGCTCGAACTTGAGCCGCCGTGGTGGAAGGACTGCCAGACTGCCTTCGGATGCGGAGGATGCCGAAAGGCCCGACCTCAAACCGGGATGGGTCGGGGTTTTCCGGTTCCATGGACGGCCGGATCTCCCGACGGAGAGCCGACTCAATGATGGCCTTGAGGGTCGTCTTCCGACGGACCGCAAGGGCCTTGGCCTCCATCAGAAGGTCATCCGGAAGAACCAGGGTCGTTTTCACAATGGACCGCATCGTATGGGCGTACGGTCGGCAATCAAGCCACGCCTGTTTCGGGCTCATTTGCCCTGTGGATTGAACCACAGGGACGCGAGGCACGGGTGCCTTGCCCAGCTTCACGGAGCCCGATCCGGTGCCATTCCAGTTCCACCACCCCCACTCCCACCACGGCACGATGTCAGGAGTACCGAGGCCAGGTCACCTGACCCGGCGCATGACGATGCCACATCGGTGTCGCCGCGTGAGGGTACGCGGCCTACGGCAAGCCCAGCGGCCGTTGCTTGGGTCCGTGCTGGCACCCCTCCGGCATGCGTCACGAGGGCCACGGGGCAGGCGCCCGGGGACGGGCGCGCTCCCAGCAAGATCGCTCCCGGCGGGATCGCACCCGGCGCGATCACTCAAACACATTGCCCGCCGGACGGGCCATTCGGCCCCACTTCTCCCAGCCGGGGATGGGGTGTTCCTTCATGATGTCCTCGACCATGTAGAAGTCGCTTCGGGCCTTGGTCTTCTCGCGGATCTTCGCCACCTGGGCCGGGGTGACGAAGGGCAGGTCGTTGCCAAAGGATTGGCGGACATAGCTGATGACGGCGGCGACCTCGTCGTCGGTGAGCATCCCGCCGAAACCGATCATGGGGGGAACGCCGTTGTTGGGGTTGAGGCGTTGGCCGTTGATTTCCAGCGGCCCCCAAAGGCCCTTGAGCACCACTTTGATCAGGCGGTCGTCCTGGGCCAGCCACGGGTTGCCCGGGACGTTGAGCGGCGGATAGATGCCCGGCGTGCCCGAGCC
>JBJSZF010000220.1:0-5372 GCA_046090125.1 Verrucomicrobiota bacterium | reverse complement strand
AGGATCACCAGCAGGTCGGCCGGCAACAGGCTGGCCACCAGCGCCGAAAGACGGTCGTTGTCCCCGAACTTCAGCTCCGTGACCGACACGGCGTCGTTCTCGTTGATGATGGGCAGCACCCCGTGCCGCAGCAGCGTCAGCAACGTGTTGCGCGCGTTCAGGTGCCGCTCGTGGTCCGCCAGGTCCTCGTGCGTCAGCAACACCTGCGCCACCGGCTGCTCGAAGTGCCGGAACAACTGCTCGTAGGTCGCCATCAACCGCGACTGCCCCACCGCCGCGCACGCCTGCCGCTCCGCAAGGCTCCCCGGCCGCCGCTCAAACCCCAGCACCCCCATGCCTGCGCCCACCGCCCCCGACGTCACCAACACCACCTCGTGCCCCGACTGCCGCAACGCCGCCACCTGCGCCACCAACTGCGCGAACTGCACGAGGTCGGGACGGTTCCGCCCGTCCGTCAGGACCCCCGTCCCCAGCTTCACCACCAACCGCTTGGCCGCCTTCAATGCCTCCGCTCGCACGCGGCGAGGAAAGAGAACCCAACGGGCCGACTCAAGCCCAATGGCAACGCGCGGGGAGCGGGGCGCGAGCAGGGAATGGCGAATGGCGAATGGCAGAGGGTGAGTCGGCGGTGGTGGAACCATGGGTGCGTCCACGAGTTGTGGGAGCACCCTACGAACGAGAACCTGCATGACCGGCTGGGCCTACCGGAGCCCCACAATGGGCGGCATGGAAGGCTGGCCGGAAAAGCGATGCGCCGAACGACCAACGGAAGGCCGGATGTGGTAAAACCACCCGTCCGGGTTGATGAGGGGCAAGGCTGGGGACGGAAGCGGACAACGGTGGTCTGTTGAACTCCGCTCTCCGCATCTGCGCCCACTCTCTTCAGTCGTGGGCCGGTGGCTTCTCCCGATGGCTCTTCATTGCACCAACCTCAGGGTCGGATGGTGCCATGGGAGGCTGGTGCAATAAACGCGTTCCCCCAACGTATTTGGCGTCCCGCCCCCGCTGCCGTGCGGGGACGGATAGCCATCCGGCATCGGTCCATTCCTGAAGCAGGCGCCAAGCGGTGTTTCGGGCGACGCGGAGTTGGCTGCTGACGTCGCCGTTCCTCAAGCAGCCTTGGCGTTGGAGCAACGGAAGCAGGGTGACGAATGCCTCGGGCATGCCTTCCTCGGCTTGCAATGAAGGCACCACCTCATAGACACGGCTACCTTTGCCTTGGAACCTAGCCCAAGTTCCGCAGCTGGGCGGAATCTTCCCCGAATTCTTTGCGGTGGATTTTTTGGAATGCCCGGAAAGGCGGGCGGCGAAAGTCAAAGGGCTCGTGTCGTGGAGAACCGCCCCTTGGCACCCGTCGGCCCGTGCGAAAAACGAGGGCGTGTTCCTCGGCAAGGACCGCCGACGCATGGGTGCTGAGGCCTACGAGTACGGGACGCTCTGCGAGTCCGTCCGCACCGAGCGCGGCCCTCGGCAGCGGGTCGTCGCGACGCTCGGCAAGCTCGACGACGACGACCTCCGAGCCGGATGGGACCAGATCGAGGCGCTCTTGGATGGCTGCCACCCCGGCGCGTCAGCCGGAACTTCCCAACGGGACCCCGGAGGCCCCGCCCCCGCCCGGTGCCTGGGAACTGGCCGACCTCAGCCGCATCGAGGTCGGCCGCGTGCGCGAGTTCGGGTCCGTGTTCCTCGGGCTGGCCCTCGGGCGACGCCTGGGCCTGCATGAGCTCACTCCCTGATCGAGCCCGGCCGGGAGGAGGTGGCGTGGGCCGACGTCGCCGCCGTGCTCACGGTGGGCAAGTTCTGCGGCCAGGCCTCCGAGCTGGGCATCGCCGAGTCGTGGTACGCGCGCACGGCGCTGGAGGACATCGCCGGCATCCCCGCCAATGCGGTCAACGACGACCGGCTGTGCCGGGCGCTGGACAAGGTGGGGGCTCACAAGGACCGGCTGTGCGAGCACCTGATGAAGAGGCACGAGAGCTGGTTCGGGGTGAACTTCGAGTTCCTGCTCTACGACGTGACCAGCACCGACTTCGAGGGCCAGGCGGAGGGCAACGAGAAGGCGGCGCGCGGCCACAGCCGCGACCATCGCGGGGACTGCAAGCAGGTGTGCATCGGGCTGGTGTGCACGCCCGAGGGGCTGCCCCTGAACTTCGAGGTCTTCGCAGGGAACCGGACCGACGTTACCACGGTCGGCGCCGGGGTGCGGAAGATGGAGGAGCGCTTTGGCAAGGCCCAGCGGGTGTGGGTATGGACCGTGGCATGGTGAGCGAGGCCAACATCGCGATGCTGCGCGAGCGCAAGGCCCTCTACGTGGTGGGGACGCCCAAGAGCCAGCTGCGCGCCTACGAGGCGGAGCTGGCGGAGAAGGAGAACTGGGTCAAGGTGCAGCATGGGGTCGAGGCGCGGCTGGTGGCCCACCCCGACGGGGATGGCCGGGAGCAGTTCGTGCTGCGCCGGAGCACGTCACGGGGAGCCAAGGAACGGGCGATGGATGGGCCAGTATCCGGCGGCGGCGAGATGGCTGAGGGCGGAGGTCGTCCGGGATGGGACGGGACGGGCGATCGAGCTGGAGCTGAGCTGCCCGGTGCGGGACGGCGAGCACCCGACGCTGGCCACGGGCGCGTACCTGCTGCGGACGAACTGCACGGAGACGGAGCCGGCGACGCTTTGGCGATGGTGCATGCAGCTGACGCAGGCGGAGGCGGCGTTCCGGACGGCGAAGAGCGACATTGGGCTGTGGCCTGTTTTCCACCGGAAGAGCGAGCGGGTGGATGCGCACCTGCTGGTGTGCTTCCCGAGCCTGGCGCTGTGGCGGACCTTGGAGATGTGGATGAGGGGCAAGCGGCTTGGGACGAGCGCGTGGAAGCTGGTGGAGGCGGCTGGGACGATCCGCTCGATGGACGTGAGCGTGCCGGTAAACCTAGAAACGGCAGTTGGGCAGTCTGTAGGCCGCGTGCCCTCACGCGGCGATGACGATGCCGCATGCCCGGTGCGCCGGGTCAGGGGACCCGGCCTACAGCCGCGTCGAGCCCACCATGACCTCACTCGCAGGGTGAGCCCTTGGGTTCCTGCCCGTGAGCCCATCCTCCCGGATGGGAGGGCCCTTTCCTCGTTTTGAAATCCTCTTCGACTGCCGTTTCCAGGGTAAAAGGAGGGGATCGAGAGGTGACGCTGCGTCTGCGGACGGTGGCGAGGCCGGACGCGGACGTGGCGCTGTTCCTGGCGTACCTTGGGCTGAGGCTACCGAGGGGCTCGCGGGTGGTGGAAAAAGTGATGGGGAAAACGGGGCGCTGAGTTTTGGAAACCCAAGCAGATCTCAAGAAACAGCCTCACCAACTGCGGACCTTGGACTAATGGATCACGTAGATTCCGATCAAGGGCCTGACGCGGGGTCACTGGCTTTCAGGGCTTATCCGCCAGCCGCCGCGCCATGCGCCGGCCATGCTCCGGCAGGTGCCGCAGCCGCAACGCCGGGCGCAACATCGGTTTTCGTCCCCCGAATTGGGTGGGGTGCCCCGTGCCGGCACGAGGCTGCCCGCTTGAGGACGGCGAGCCTTGGAACGTGTGGGAAGATTCTCTTGCCCCGCTTCACGGGCCCGGGCAGGTGGACGCCATGATCGCCCCCATTCCTGAGCCGGTTCGCGGTCAGGAGTCCCGGGCCTTCATGTTCGCGGGCTAGGCCCATCCCCAAAAATCCTTCCAAGCTGGGCATGAAGGGCGTCTAGGCTTCCCTCCGACCACACCACCTTTCCCGCAGCCTGCATTTTGGCATCCATCGTCCACTGGGAGGCCGTGCGCGCGTCGATCTCCGCGTCGGTCCACCCCCGCTTCCGGAGCCGCTCTCGCTGCGTCCCACCCGAGCAGGCCATCGCAATCACAAGATCGAACATGCCCTCGTAGCGCTTCTCGAAAAGCAGGGGGATCACCACCACGGCCCTCGGCAGGCCTTGCGTCTCCCAGTGGTTCAGGCCAGCGATCCACGCCGATTGGATGCGTGGGTGCAAGATGTCCTCCAGGTCCCGGCGGGCAGCCGCATCTCCAAAGACCCACTTTCCCAGCCCCGCCCGGTCCAACGCGCCATCAGGGAGCAGGATTCCCTCCCCAAACCGCCCGACGATGGCCGCCAATGCTTCTTGCCCGGGTTCAACCAGTCGCCGGGCAAGGTCGTCCGTGTCGATCACGGGGATCCCCTGGCCGACCATCCATGAGGCCGCCGTGGTCTTCCCGCATCCGATGCCGCCCGTCAGACCAATGCGCGTCATCCCCCGATAGCAAACGACCGCCCGGAGGCGGTCGGCGCTGTCTTATTGGTCGAGCATCACGCGGTAGGCCCGCATCACGGAACCCTCAGGAATCGGGTCCCGTACCCAAAGCGTCTGGTTGACGGGCAATGGATTGGCAACCCTTTGCAAGGTCTTCCATGAGCCATCCAGCGACGTGGTGTATTCGACGGTGTAGGACTGGAGCGGCGCGGCATCCCACGTCACGCGGAACCCCGTGCTGCCATCGTCCACGACGGCCACGTTCTCGAGCTGGAACTTGTCGAACGGGCTGGGATCGAAGGCGTTTACGATGCCATCGCCGTCGGAGTCCAACGTGGAGCTAAAGCGGAGGCTTTGATGGATCGGCTGCGACAATCCCTGAACCGTAACCCAATCGCTGCCGCCCCGGACCTGAACCTGTTTGAACCGGCCGCCGGTCAACGCTGCTGCCGCCTCAAACTTCGCGGCATCGAGCGCATTCGTTCCTCGATTCACCGCCGTGTAATACACCGTGTATCCCGGGTCCGTGACCAGCTCCGTCAACAACACCACGCCCGTCGCGTTCGTCGATACCGCGTTCGTGGACAGGTTCAATGTCTTCACGTAAAGCGCGCCAAGCCCGCCGTTGCCCTTGAAGCGAACACCCGAGAAGGTGCCACCATCGATCGTAAGGGAGGCGATGGAAGCCCCGTCAAAGGCCGTCGAGGAGGCATTGCGATCCAAGCCCGGCCACACCACCTCGGCCTCTTGGTAGGCTGGGACCTGGAGGTTGAGGATGAGGTTTCGAACCTCGATGCTCGCCGGGGCGCCATTCAAAGCGAAACGGTAGGCCGCATTGACCGCCGCACCGTTCGTCTCGACAACCAACGCGGTGCCCGCCGAAAGGTCCACGGAGGGAGCCGACAACACCGTGCCCTCGCCCAACGTCAGGGAGTCGGCCTTGGCATTCAGCTGGTACAAGGCCTTGATGTTGCCCGGCAGATTGACGCTGGGAAACTCGCTGTTCGTCGGGATGGAAAGCGCCGGGTCCACAATGTTGGCACGAGCCCGCAATGACAGGTTCTTGGCCTCCATCGTCAGGCTGCCACCCTCCGCGCGAATCACCCCATT
>JBJSZF010000219.1:0-18326 GCA_046090125.1 Verrucomicrobiota bacterium | reverse complement strand
GTCCCCGGGGCGCACGGTTGAGGTGCGCCCGCCTGCATCGGTGGATTGACTCGCCGGGGGTTCGCCGCACGATGCGCGGCCTTGGGAGGTATCTGGACATGAGTCGCACAAGCACGCCGAGGTCGCGCCGGGTCACGCTGGGGTTGTTGCAACACGCCTGTGGGGAGGATCCCGCCGGGAACCTGGAGGTGTGTCTCAAGGCGGCGGACCGGGCCGCCCGCGACGGCGCACAGGTCATCTGCACGCAGGAGTTGTTTCGATCCCAATACTTCTGCCAGGCCGAGAAGCACGAGTACTTCGGGCTGGCGGAACCCATCCCTGGCCCATCGACCGAGGCGTTCCAGCGGCTGGCGCGGCGGCGGAAGGTGGTGGTGGTGGCGTCGTTGTTCGAGCGGCGCGCCCAAGGGCTGTACCACAACACGGCGGTCGTCATCGACGCGGACGGGTCCGTGCTGGGGATTTACCGGAAGATGCACATCCCGGACGACCCATTGTTCTACGAGAAGTTCTACTTCACGCCGGGCGACACGGGATTCCGGGCGTGGCCGACGCGGTTCGGGCGGGTGGGCGTGTTGATTTGCTGGGACCAGTGGTACCCGGAGGCGGCCCGCCTGACGGCCTTGGCCGGGGCGGAGATCCTGCTGTACCCCACGGCCATCGGGTGGCATCCGTCTGAGAAGGCGGAATACGGGGTCAACCAGCATGGCGCATGGGAGACGATCCAGCGGGCCCATGCGGTGGCGAACGGTTGCTACGTCGCGGCGGTGAATCGCGTCGGGCTGGAACGGCCGGAGGGCGGCGACGGGCTGGAGTTCTGGGGCCAGTCGTTCGTGGCGGGGACGTCGGGCCAAATCATTGCCAAGGCGTCCGTGGATCGCGCGGAGAACCTGTTGGTGTCGGTGGACCTGGAGAAGGTGGACGTGACGCGGACGCATTGGCCGTTTCTTCGGGACCGGCGCATCGACGCGTACGGGGACATCACGCGGCGCTACGTGGACTGAACCGGGACGGAACGGCGCGGCGAATGCCTCCACAAGGTGAGGGGAGAGCGAGGCCCGGGCCGATCTGTGGCCCATGACGAGCGACGGGACAACCCTTTGCCACGGCCGTTCGAGCCAGCACGGCCGAGTCCTTGGATTCAGGCCTTGGGCGGAGTGGAGGGGGCCGTGCGGCGGGCCAAGGCGATGGCGCGTTCGAGACCCATGATAACGGCAGATGCGTGGGCTTGGGGCGCGTGTCGTTGGCGGAAGAGGGCTTCCGCCTTGGGGTCGGGTTGCCGGCGGGCCCACTCGGGTGCCTGCGACAACGCGAGCCGGAGGCCTTGGATGACGTGTTCACGGGGCGCCGACATCGGGACGACCCGTAGCGGACGGTAGCCTTGGACGATTTCGGGGATGCCACCTTGATCCGACACGAGCAGCGCTCGTTGCAAGGCGCGCGCCTCGAGGACGGCTCCTGGGAGGGGGTCGGGCCATGCCGATGGCGCGACGACCACCCCGTGGCGGGCGTACAGCGAAGGCATGTCCTCGGGCGTCGTCCTGGGCAGGAGGCGGACGGACGGGTGTTGGCGCGACAGATCACGGGCGAGGCCCGCGAGCGGCCCGTCCAATGCGGCGATGTTCAGCGGGGGGGGCGACGCAAGGCCCTTGTAGGCCTCGCAGAGGAGGTCAAAGCCCTTCTCGGTGCTGAGTCGGCCCACGAACAGGAGACCCTCACCCGGCGGCGGCGGTGTCTCCAGCACGGGGGCCGAGTTGTAGGCCACCACCGTGGGCGGGCCGGGGGCGAAGGCATCAAGTCGGCGTCCCGTGTCGGCAGAGGCGGCGATGCGAAGGGTGGCACGCGGAAGAAGCCGGCGCATGGCGCGGTTGGCGTGCCGGGTCAACATGCCGCCGATCCAGCCCTTCGGGCCGGGGGCGTTGGGAAGGGCGCGGGGCAGGGGCTCATAGACGAAGCACGCCCAAGGAATGCCGAGGGTGCGCGCGAGAATACTGGCGGCCCCGCCGCTGACCGTGTCATGGGCCACCACGATGTCGAAGGTCCTCCCGCGCAGGGCGGGCAGGACGGCGCGGGCGGCCGTTTGGTCGATGATGACCCCGCCGGCATAGACGGCGAGCTGCTTGGCCAGCAACGACGCCGGGTTCATGCGCCCGGGGAGGTTCCAATGATGCGTGGCATCGGCGGGGGCGGGGCGCGGGCCCGGTAGCACGACGGTCTCCACGCGCCATCCGGCGGCGCGCAGGAACTGCACGATGCGATGCGCAATGATCTCGGCTCCCCCCACGACGTGGTGGAGGTAATGGCAGACGAACAGGGCGGAGCGCGGCCGCTCGGCGGGACGCATGGGCAGGGATGCCTTAGTCGTCGATGGACTGTCCCACGAGGAGGCGGAACCGCCACGCCGTGGAGTCGTTGCCGCCCTGGGTTTGCTTCATGAGGATGCCGATCATCCCCTCCTTAGGATCCGCGAAGTACTGGGTGTTGAAGTAGCCGCCCCAGTCGAAGGTGCCCTCGCTGCCGTCGCCGCCGCGTTGCGCGCCCTTGGCGTCGAGGACTCCGAAGGCAAGGCCGTAGTGCCGTTGATCGCCGCCCCAGAGGTTGCGGGCGACCTGCTCGGCCATGATGACGTCGATGGTGGTCCGGCTGAGGATGCGGACGCCGTGGATCTCGCCCCCGTTGAGGTACATCTGGAGGAAGGTGGCGTAGTCTCGGGCGGTGCTGCACAGGCCGGCTCCGCCGGAGAAGAACGAGCGGGCGCCCTTCACCGGGTATTCCGGGTCGTAGAAGGTGACGGGGTAACGGACCCACTTGCCGCCCTCGGGCTTCTGGACGGGAACGAGCCGCGCGGCCTTGCTGGCAGGCACGTAGAACCCGGTGTCCTTCATGCCCAACGGCCCGAACAGCCGGTCGCGCAGGAAGGCGTCGAACGGCTGGCCGGAGACCACCTCGATGAAGCGCCCGAGGACGTCGAGCCCCTCGCCGTAGGTGTACTTCTCGCCGGGATGATGGTGCAGGGGGAGCTGGGCGAGGCGGCGCACGCTTTCCCCGATGGTGACGGCCTCGGTGGTGAAGAGGTCCACGACGCCGGCCTTCCCGTACAGCTTGCGGAAGCGCGCGTCGCCGTCGATGACGCCGTAGCCGAGCCCGGAGGTGTGGGTGAGGAGGTCCCGAATGGTGATTTCGCGGCGGGCGGGCTCGGCCGTCCAGGTGCCGGCCGCCTCGTCATAGGTCTTGAGAACCTGGGGGTTCTTGAACTCGGGGATCCAGCGCGAGATGGGGTCGTCGAGGCGGAACAGGCCCTGTTCCCAGAGCATCATGACGGCCGTGGCGGTGATGGCCTTGGACTGGGAGGCGATGCGAAAGATGTCGTCGCGCCGGAGGCTGCGGCCGGCCTCGTTGTCGGCCATGCCAAAAGCCTTGTGATAGACGATGCGGCCGTTGCGGGCGACGAGGGCGACGACGCCGGGCACCTGGCCCTCGCGGACGGCCTCCTCGCACATGCGGTCGATGCGCGCGAGGCGCTCGGGGGAGACGCCGGCCTTGGCGGGCGGGGCGTAGGACAGGGGTGGGGTACGCCGCGCGGACGGCGTTTGCGCAGACAGCCATGGCACCAAGGGCGCGACCACGATCAGCGCCACGCTGAGGGCTCGGGCGACCCCGGAGCCGCGATGGTTTCGCAAGGGTGACTTCATGCGGGCGAGGCTGCCCCACGCCCGGTCGGCGTTGCCACCCCGAATTCATACGGGCGCGGCGTCGCATCCCGCACCCATGTCACCGACAACTTCGGGAGGCACGGGCGGCATGGCGTCGGGCTGGATGCGCGCCGCATGGCGACGGCATTTGCCGGGAAGGGGTCGGGCGATGACTGGCTACCGAGACAACACGATGGCGCGATAAAAGCGGGCGGGGGCGGCATCGGCCCATCCTCCGAGCGCGCGTGCCGGGAGGGAGTCGCCGGGCACTTGGTAGAGCGTCGTCCAGGTCTTGAGGTTGGAGGATTCCTGGATGGTGACGGTGGCGGTGGCCGGGCCAAAAACGGTGAAGCTGTAGGGGCCGTCATCGGGCAGGGACGGCAGGGCGAGCCCGACCTCGTCCGGTTGCTGTGTGATGGAGGCGAGGATCATGCCTTGCTCGCCCACCGCGAGGAACTGGCCGCCACCGGCTCCCACGCCGGACAGGCGCGATGCCACGCCGGTGGTTCGGGCCTCCCATTGGAGGCCGTCGCGGGACACGACGACGGTCCCGTTGTCACCCACGCCCACGAGCCAGCCGGCGTGGGCCGCCAGCGCGGTGATGCGGTTGGAGGTTCCGGAGTTGGCCGCCTGCCATGACATGCCATCCGCCGAGGTGATGAGCGTGCCGTGGTCGCCGGCCGCCACGATGCGTCCATCCCGTCCGGCCACGGCGAGGAGGTTTGCGGAGGTTCCAGAGGGCGCCTGGAGCCAGGTGACGCCATCGGTCGAGGTGAACACCGCGCCGCCGTTGCCCACCATCACGAACCGACCGTTGGCAAAGGCCACGTCCGTCAACTCGGTGGTCTCCGGACGGTCGATGGGGCCGGACCATGTCGTGCCATTTTGGGAATGGAGGAACACGCCGAGGAACGCGCCGTTGAGCGGGTGCCGCCGCAGGCCCACGGCCACCCAACGACCGTTGCCATGGGCGACCCGATTCAGGCCGGTGTCGGAGGCATGGACCGTGTTCCAAATCCCGGCGTCGGTGGACCGGAGGAGGAGGCCGCCAGACGGCGCGCCGGCCTGACGTCCGGCCGCGATGAGGGCGTCGGGACCAGCGGCGACGCCATAAAGGGAGTTCCGGAAGTTGGGATCGCGCCGATGCAACCGCCAATGGAGGGAGTCCGTGGAGGTGGCGACGAGGCCGGCGTCGCCCACGGCGACGTGACGGCCGTTGAAGTGGGTGACGCTGCGGAGCCAGGAACGGATGCCCGAGGATGAGATGCTCCATGCGAAGCCGTTCGGGGTTTCCGCGACGACGCCGCCGTTGCCGACGGCGGTGAAACCTCCTCGGGCGAGCACGATGCCGCGCAGCGCCTCGCCGGCGTATTGGAACTGCGCGACCCAGGATCGCCCGTCGTTGGACGTGTAAACGGTCTTGCCGTCGGAGGTGGAGTCAGAGCCGAGTGCGATGAAGCCCGGGGGGCCGCTGACCACCCCGTTGAGGTCGAACGAGGCGGGGCTGGGCTGGGAATCCCAGTTCACGCCATTGGAGGAGGCCCCGATGTAGCCGGACGAGCCCACGACGACGTAGGTGCCGTCCTTGTAGGCGATGCCTCGCAGGCTCTTGTTTCCACCGGCGCCGGTATTGGACCACGTCACGCCATCGATGGAGCGAAGGACCGTCCCGGCATCACCCACGGCATGGAGGACCCCCGCGAGGTTGGCGACGGCATGGAGACCGTTCTTGGTGCCGGAGGCGCGGAGCGTCCAGGTGACGCCGTCCTCGGAAGACCGGATGCGGCCGATTTCGCCCACGACCACGAACCGGCCCGGGACGACCCCGACGCCGCGCAGGTCCACGTCGGTGCCGGACGTTTGGGAGGTCCAGTGCCAGGCGTCGGGCGAGGTGACGATGGAGCCTTGGTCGCCGGCCGCGACGAACAGGCCGTTGCCAAAGGCGATGGCACGCAGGGCCGTGGTGACGGGGGAAGGCGCATGCGTCCAGGCTCGGCCATCCTTGGAGACGCGGATGCCGCCGCCGGCATCGACGGCCACGTAGCGCTCGTTGCCATGGGCGATGGCGAGGACGTCGGGGTTGGCGACGTTCCACTGCTGTTGGGAAAGAAGGGATGGAAACGCGGCAACGAGGGCGAAAGCCACGGAGGCGACACGTCGGTTCATCATAGAAACGGCTGTTGAAGTGGATTTCAAAACGAGGAAAGGGCCCTCCCATCCGGGAGGATGGGCTCACGGGCAGGGAACCCAAGGGCTCACCCTGCGAGTGAGGTCGTGGAGGGCTCGACGCGACTGTAGGCCGGGTCCCCTGACCCGGCGCACCGGGCATGCGGCATCACCATCGCCGCGTGAGGGCACGCGGCCTACAGACTGCCCAACTGCCGTTTCTAGGTCCATGCCTTCATGACCGAGCCCACGCGTTCGCGTTGCAAGGAACGGCCTTGGGATCGGCGGCTCGGAGGCACGAACGTCCATGGGGCAGCCGGAACCTCCCCGGACGCCGTCCAACGTGCCCTTGCCGGGGGCCGTGGACCGGCCCCGGCATGCCCCGTCAGCAGGGATCTATTGCTGGAGGAGCACCTCGGCGATCTGGACGGCGTTGAGGGCGGCGCCCTTGAGCAGTTGATCGCCGGAAACCCAGAAGCAGAGGGCGTTGTCCAGGGCGCAATCGACGCGGAGGCGTCCCACCTCGCAATGGTCCTTGCCCGAGGTGAAGAGGGGCATGGGGTAGCGTTGGCGGGCCGGGTCATCGACGAGGTCCAGGCCGGGGGCCTTGCCGAGGACGGCGCGCGCGGCCTCGACGGAGACCGGCTTGTCGAACTCGGCGGTGACGGCAACGGAGTGGGAGCGATACACGGGGACGCGGACGCAGGTGACGGACGCCTTGAACCCCGGGTGATGCATGATCTTCCGGCCCTCGTTCTGCATCTTCATTTCCTCCTTCGTATACCCGTCCGGGAGGAAGGAATCCACCTGCGGGAGGACGTTGAAGGCGATCTGGTACGGATAGACCTCGCGCGTGACGGGCTGTCCGGAGACGAGCTGGCCCACCTGGCGCTCCAGCTCCTCGATGGCCTTGGCCCCGGTCCCGGACACGGCTTGGTAGCTGGACGCGATGATGCGGCGGACCCCGAAGGCTTGGTGCAGTGGAAAGAGGGCCATCAACGTGATGGCGGTGGTGCAGTTCGGGTTCGCGATGATCCCCTTGTGGGCGCGCACGTCGGCGGCGTTGATCTCGGGCACCACGAGCGGCACCGAGTCGTCCTGTCGGAACGCGGAGGAATTGTCCACGACGACGCAGCCGGCGGCGGCGGCGACGGGCGCAAACTCCTTCGAGATGGAGCCCCCGGCGCTAAACAGGGCGATGTCAATCCCCTTGAACGAGTCCTTCGTCAGCTCCTTCACCGTCACCTCCTTGCCCTGGAAGGGCAGGGTTTTGCCCGCGGAACGGGCGGAGGCCAGCAAGGTGAGGCGGCCCACAGGGAACCGGCGACGCTCGAGGACGTTGAGCATCTCGACGCCGACGGCCCCGGTGGCGCCGACGACGGCGACATGCGGAGTCTTGTTCATCAAGGCCGGCGAGCGTATCGGCAGCGCCGGGAGTGTCGAGCCTCGGGAGCGGCGAGCGGCGGGCGGCGTCGCGGCGAGCAGGGGTCGCGTGCGCTGGGAGCGCGGCCGTCCTCGGCCGCCCACCAAGGCCCTTCCCCATGGAACCGTCCATGCTCGCCGACGTCGTGCCTCCCGCCCCGAACCCAAGCAGGGAGCGGGAAGCGTCAGCGGTCGTTGGCGGATGGGGCTCCCTCGGAGGGCTTCGGCCTGAGGAACGCGGCGAGGTCGGGGATGCGGTCGGTGTTGATGTAGTCCACGCCGGCCTGCTGAAGCTCCTTCCAGAACCATTCGCGGTCGGGCGCGCCCCAGAAGCGGACGACGCGGCCTTGGTCGTGGGCGCGACGGACGTAGGCGTGGAGGGCGGCGCGGGTGGGTTCGGACAACGGGCTTCCTTGGAGGCGGCCAAAGGCGGTGCTCCATGCCTCGCTGATCATGGGGACCAGGTTGGTGGAGACGCCGGACGCGAGATCCTCCGGGCGGCCGTCGATGGCGCAGAATCGCTCGGCTTGCGCGGCCACGAGGGCGGTGGGGCGTGCGCCGGACAAGATCACGGTGATGGCTCCCGGGAAGGTTTGGTTGGGCGTGAAGCGGGTGAGCACGTCCCGGTGGCGGCGCAGGAGGGGATCGAGAACGGCGTAGGTGGCCTCGGGGCTGGCCTTCACGTCGATGAGCAAGGTGAAGCGCTTGAGGCCGGGATGGACGGAGCCCTTGTTGCGGACGACGCGCTGGTGGAGGGGTTCGAGGTAGAGGGCTTCGAGCGTCCTGCCTGCCTTGGCCTGGACCCGGTCATGGGCCACGAGAAGGGCCCCGTCCACGAGGTGGATGTCGGCCTCGACGGACGCGAAGCCGTGGTCCAGCGCCTCCTGGAGGGGGCGCTTCTGCTCGTAGTCGTTGTGCGAGTGGGCGGACGGCAGGACGGGCACGTCGGCCGCGTGGGCGGCGAGGCACGCGGCGAGACCAGCAAGAAGGCGAAGGATGCGGAAGGGGCTCATCGTGCGTGCGTGCCCGTGTTGGGGCGCGGGCTGTGGCATGCTGCGGCGTTTCAGGACGGAAGGGGCACGCCCATCTCGGAGAGGGCCTCGCGGATGGCGTGGACGACGGCCCGCATGTCGGAGGGGAAGAGCCGCCCAATGTTGCCGATGCGGAAGGTGTCGGCCTTGGAGATCTTCCCGGGATAAAGGAGGAATCCCTTCTCGGCGACGCGGGCGTAGAAGTCCGGCCACTGGAAGGCGGGGCTGCTGGGGTAGGCGAAGCTGGTGATGATGTGGCTTTGGACCTCGGGACGCAGGTAGGGCGGCAGCCCAAGCGACGCCATGCCCTGGATCAAGGAGGCGTGGTTTTGTTGGTAGCGTTGGGCGCGACCGGCCGGGCCGCCCTCCATGGCGAGTTCCTCGAGCGCACGCTCGAAGGCAAGCAACGCGTGCGTGGGCGGCGTGTAGCGGAACTGGCCGTTCTTCTCGAAGCCGCGGAGTTGCTCGAGGAGGTTCATGCTGAGCGACCGCGCCCAGCCCTCCGTGGCCAGGAGCACGGCGCGGCGGCACAGGATGAAGCTGAAGCCCGGGACGCCCTCGATGCACTTGTTGGCCGACGAAATGATGTAGTCGATGCCGCAGCCTTCGAGGTCGATGGGGTACGCTCCGAAGCTGGACATGGCGTCCACGACGTAGGTCCTGCCGTGGCGTCGCGTGACCGCGCCGAGGTCGGCGATGGGGTTGAGGATGCCGGTGGTGGTCTCGCAGTGGACGGCGGCGACGTGCGTGATGGCGGTGTCGGACGCGAGGAGGGCGTCGAGGGCCTTGGGATCGTTGGGGACGTCCTCGGGCGTTCGGAGGACGACATGGGGGATCCGGGCGTGCTGGAGCATGAGGACCATGCGCTCGCCGTAGGCCCCGTTGGAAAGAATGGCGACCTTGCCATCGGGCGGAACGCCGGTGAGGAACACGGACTCGACCCCGAAGGTGCCGGAGCCCTGGAGGAGGACGCATTCCCATCCGGACTCGCGGGAGACGCCGGCGACGCCGAGGAGGCTGTGGCGGATGCCGGCGACCTTGGCGTTGAACTCGTGATGCCAGGAGCCGGCGTCGTGCAGCATGGCCTGCTTGACGTCGAGGGAGGTGGTGAGGGGGCCGGGCGTGAAGAGGAGCTTGTCCTTGGCGGTGGGGAGGGGCATGGGGCGAGCGGGGGACGGTGAGCGGTGAGTGGCGAGCGGCGAGCGGGGGGCGGGGGGCGGACTTATTTTCGGGCGCGTTGTTCTTCGAGGTAATCCTGGGCGGCCTTGTCGCCTTTGTTGGCGGCGTCGAGGAGCTTGGAACGAACGGACAGGGCAGAGCGGGCGGCGATCTCGCGTTGCTCGGGGGTGAGCTCGGCCTTACGGGAAAGGGCTTCCAGAAGCTCAAGGGCGACGGTTTGCTCGTCCTTTTGGACGGCTTGTTGCGCGGCCTTGGCGAGCGCTTGGTCCTCGGCGGAGGCCTTGCCGAAGGCGTCGTTGAGCGCCTTGGGGACCTCGGCGGCGGGCATGGGCTCGGGCGGAGCCTTGTCGCCGCAGCCGACGAGGGCCGTGGCCATGGAAAGGGCGAGGGCGAGGGCGAGACGGCGGGCGGGGCGGGGACGCGGGTTCATGGTGGCTTTGGATGGCCTAGAAGGAGGGTTGTTCGAGCGGCGCGACGCCGGTGTACCAACGGAAGTCCACGCCCTTGCGGGCGTCGTTGTAGCGGATGGAGGAGACATTGCCGGGAACCCAAAGGGTGTCGCAGCGCTTGTTGTGGCGGTACCATTCCCAGAGGAAGTTGACGCCCGGATAGAGGGTGGGGAGGGAACCGTAGCGCCACTGGGTAAGGATCTCCGTGCTGCCCGGGAAGAGGCCCAGCATGTCGTCGGCCCCGTCCATGCGTTGCTCGGCGGCGTCCTGGGCGAAGATCATGGTCTGCGGGCTCTCGTAGTCCGTGAGCTTGCGGGGGCCGGGTTGGCGGCTGGAAGGGTTGCCGGTGACGGGTGGCTGGGTGACGTAGGCACTGATGCCATAGGACGAGTCGAGCCAGAAGTCGGCAGGATAACGGAGGCCGTCCTCGCGCCATTGATCGACGATCTTGGCTCCCGGGCAGCGGAAGACACGGCGGGAGCCCCCGAAGTACTTGATGTAGGCGACGCCCCAGTAGGCGAGGCCGTCGGAGGCGGGGAGGATGTCCGTGGAGGCGGGGTTGCGCGTCCATTGGCCGTGGTTGGGGACGGCGCCGCCGATGTTGTGGAAGGTGTCGTTGTAGTCGGTGGCGTACATGGTGGTGCCGATGCTGACCTGCTTGAGGTTGCTCATGCACCGGGCCTGCTGGCCCTTGGTCTTGGCCTTGGACAGCGCGGGGAGAAGCATGCCCGCCAAGATCGCGATGATGGCGATCACGACGAGTAACTCGATGAGGGTGAAGCCCTGGGCGGAGCGTAGGGACGTGTTCCGGTCCCCAGCGGGGCGGGCGTGCGAACGTTTCATCTTAGGGCGCAGGCTATCCGAATCCCGGCGTCGTCGTCATGTCCTTTGCGTGACGAGGGAGCGAAGGAGCGAAGGCCATGGATTCCGAAGGTGTTGGTGACAGGGGAGCTGGGGCGCGGGAGCGGAGCGGTCCCGCACGGCGGGAGCTCGGAGAGGCGGCCGGGGGCCCGCGCGCTCGCAGCGTTGACTGCGCGCCACGACGGTCTGGGTCATGCCGACCCCACCGGGAGGCGCCGCGCCGCGTCCGGCTGCGTGGATCTTGCTTGTCCGGCCTGGCGGAACGGGGCCTTCTTCGCGCGGATGGTGGTCCCATGAATGTCCCCTGTTGTGGCACGTTGTGCCGTGCGTTGGTCCTCGCCGTCGCGCTCGCCACGGCGTGGGTGGGCCGAGCGGCTTCGACGTCTGGCTGGCCGGCATGGCGCGGGCCGCACGCGAACGGCACGTCGCCGGACGCCACGCCGCCGGTCACGTGGAGCGAGACGAATCATGTTCGTTGGAGGCGGCCGCTCCCGGGCCAGGGCCATGCTTCGCCCATCATCATGGGCGACCGCGTCATCGTGCTGGTGGCCACGCCCTACGGGGATGCCCAGCCGCCGGTCCATGACTCGGCGCCGGGCGTGCATGACAGCGTTCCGGTCACGCACCGGCATCGATACGCTGTCCTGGCGGTCCGCCGCGCGGACGGACGCATCCTCTGGCAGACGACGGTCCGCGAGGAATGGCCGCACGAGGGCGGGCACGTGACCGGCAGCCTCATCTCGGGCTCGCCCGTCACCGACGGGTCCCGGATCTACGCCAACTTCGGGTCGCGAGGCGTGGTTTGCCTCGACGCCAACGGGGAGATTCGTTGGAGGCGGGACCTCGGTCGGATGCAGACGTTGCACGCGCATGGCGAGGGCAGCTCGCCGGTGCTGCATGGCGAGGTCGTGTTCGTCAACTGGGACCACGAGGGCGAGTCCTTCCTGTACGCGCTGGACCGGCACACGGGCGCGACGCGATGGCGGGTAGCGAGGGACGAGAAGACGTCGTGGTCCACGCCCCTGATGGTGGAGCAAGACGGCCAGCCCCAGCTGGTCGTCAGCGCGACGCGCAGAATCCGCGCCTACGCGCCCGCCGACGGGACCTTGCTTTGGGAGTGCGCGGGCCTCACGGACAACGTGGTGGCGTCACCCGTCTTTCACCGCGGCCTCGTGATCGCGGGAAGCAGCTACTCCTCGCAGTCCATGCTGGCGATCCGCGTCAAGGATGCACGTGGCGACGTGACGGGGACGGGCAACGTGGCGTGGTCCATCCGGCGCATGACCCCCTACGTGGCCTCGCCGCTGCTCTACGGCGACCGGTTGTACCACCTCCGCCACAACCAAAACGTGTTGGTACGCCTGGATCCTGCGACCGGCGCGCCCGCGGGCGCCCCGCTCCGGTTGGATGGCATTCAGGACTTCATCTTTGCATCGCCGGTGGGCGCGGCGGGCCGGATCTACGTGACGGGCCGTGACGGCACCACCGTTGTGCTTCGGCACGACGCCGACAACGCCATCCTCGCCGTGAACCGGCTGGACGACCGCTTCAGCGCCTCGCCGGCGCTGGTGGACGGTGAACTGTATCTGCGGGGGGAGACGTTGCTGTACTGCCTGGCGGAGGAACCCGTTGGCCACGTGCCGGTGAAGCGGCCGTAACGCAGGCCGTGCGTCCACGCCGCCCGCGTTCCCGGGGGACGGCCGAAGCTCCCAACGTGCGTCGCCGGGAACACAGGGCCTTGGACGCGGCGATCAGAGGGAGGCTCCCGTTGCGTGGCCGCGTGAGCAGCCAACGCCCGGGAGCCGTTTCGTCGGCGCGGCGTGGCGGGCGGTTAGCGCCAGATCATGTCCGCCACCGTGCGCCCGGCCGGGATGAAGGGCAGGACGTGCTCCGTGTACGGGGTGATGACGTCGAGGACGTAGGCGGTCTCCGAGGCGAGCATCCGCTCGAGGGCGGCGCGGAGGTCCTTGCGATAGACGACGCGCTCGCAGGGCACGTTGAAGCTGTTGCAGACCTTGACGTAGTCCGGGTAGATGCCGCTGCGCTGGGCGGGGTTGCCGAGGTAGGTGTGGCCGCGGTTGCCGCCGTAGAAGTTGTCCTCCCACTGCACCACCATGCCGAGGTGCTGGTTGTTCAGGATGATGGCCTTGGCGGCGATCTTCTCCACGGTCGCTGTGGCCAGCTCCTGGATGTTCATCAGGAACGATCCATCGCCATCGATGTCCACCACCTGCTTGTCCGGGCGCGCGACCTTGGCACCGAGAGCGGCGGGGAAACCGTAACCCATGGAGCCGAGGCCGGCCGACGTGATGAACTGGCGCGGGTCCTTGTACTTGTACCATTGGCCGGCCCACATCTGGTGCTGGCCAACGCCGGTGGTGATGATGGCATTGCCCTGGGTGAGGCGATGGAGTTCCTCGATCACCATCTGGGGCAGGATGAACTCCTCGCCTTCCTTGACGAAGGGCTTGATGTGGTCCGAGTCGATGATCTGGGCCTTGGTGGTGTATTGGAACGGGGCCTTGGCCTTCCACTCGGCAACCTGGGCGTGCCAGGGGTCGAAGGTGGCCTTCACGCCCCCGCGCGCCGCGAGGAGCTGGTTGAGGCGCACCAGCGCGTCGCGGACGTCGCCATGGACGGCCAGGTGCGCGCGCTTGTTCTTGTTGTGCTCCGAGCGGTCGATGTCGAGGTGGACGATGGTGGCGTCCTTGGCGAACTCGGAGAAGGCGCCGGTGACGCGGTCGTCAAAGCGGACGCCGAAGGCGAGGAGAAGGTCGGCCCCGTCCTGGAGCTTCACGAGGGGTTCGGAGGGGGACTTGCGCTGCTGGTACTCGCCGTTGACGGCCCAGTTGGCGAAGGCGGCGCCGTGCATGCCCAGCCAACGGAGGGACAGCGGATGTTCCTCCGGGAACGCGCCGATGCCCATGAGCGTGGTGGTCACGGGAATGTTGCAGGCCTGGGCAAACTTGAGCAACTCGCCCGCCGCGCCCGAGGTGATGATGCCGCCGCCCACGTACAGGACGGGGCGCTTGGCCGACTGGAGCAGGTCCAGGATCTTGGCGAGGTCCGCATCCTGCGCGCGGGGGTCGGCATCGTAGCCGCGCAGGCCCTTCTTGATGTCGTCCAACGCGGGCCACACGGGGCGCGCCTTCTGTTGCTGGACGTTCTTGGGGAAGTCGATGACGACGGGGCCCGGGCGGCCGGACTCGGCGATGTAGAACGCCTCGGCCACGATGCGCGGGATGTCGTGGATGTCCGTCACGAGGTAGGAATGCTTCACGATCGGCATCGTCACGCCGATCATGTCCGTCTCCTGGAACGCGCCGCGGCCGATCATGGCTTGCGGGACTTGGCCGGTGATGGCGACCAAGGGGCAGGAATCCATGAAGGCGTCCGCGATGGCGGTGACGAGGTTGGTGGCTCCGGGGCCGGAGGTGCCCATGCAGACGCCGGCCTTGCCGGTGGCGCGGGCGTAGCCCTCCGCCGCGAACGACCCGCCTTGCTCATGGCGCGGGAGAATGGTGCGGATGGAGGACTGCGTCAGGGACTGGTGCAGCTCCATGGAGGCCCCGCCCGGATAGGCGAAGATGACCTCGACCCCGGCTCGCTCGAGGGCGCGGACGAAGATGTCGCGCCCATACATCTCCGGCCCGGTCTCGGGGGCCTGTGTGGCGGGGGCGGACGTTGCGGTGGCGTTGCTCATTGTCGGATAGGATGCCCGGCGAACGCGGGACGTGGGCAACAAAAAACCCACGGCCTCGCGGGCCGTGGGTTCTTGCGAAAGCCTGCTTAGGCGCGACAAGACCCCGCGGCCGCAATGCGGCCTACTACAAGGGTCTTTACAGGAATCGCGCCCATCTTTCGCCCGTCGTTCTGCCCGAAGCGCCGTCCTCGGTCAACCACGGGAACGAGGGGCTGTTGGAACGGTTGCCTCCCGAAGCTGTGGGCCACCTACCCAATGAGACCGGAATACCCGGAGCCCATCGACAAGTCGGTGGAGCCCCCCCCGCTTCCCGCCCGCCTCTCCCTCGGCAACGCGCGAACAACCGCGATTGATTATCCCGACGGTTTTGTCGTCCACTGGTGCGCATGAAGCACTCCCTTGTCGTGGCAGGTTCCCTCCTGCTGTCCACCGGCCTCGGATGGGGCCAGCAAACACAGTCCCCCACCACGGGCTCCGGCGGATCGTCCTCGGGCGACGCCTGGTTCCCTCCCGAGAGCTCGTTCCGCAAGGTCGTCCTGGACGAGGACCAGGTCGTGGATGGCAAGGCGACGGACACGATCGTGGACCCGATGGAGCTGGCGGTGGCCAAGGATGGGCGCGTGTTCTGGGCCGAGCGCGCGGGCGTGGTGAAGATGTGGAGCCCGGCGACGAAGAAGACCGTCGAGATTGGACGCCTGCAGGTCTTCACGGGCCTTGAGGAGGGCATGCTGGGCATCACCTTGGATCCCAAGTTCACCGAGAACGGCTGGATTTACCTCAACCGTTCGTTGCCCGAGACCTACAACGACGGCGAGGGCAAGGCCGGCAAGATTCGCGTCGCGCGCTTCACCCTGCGCAATGACCATCTCGACCTTGCCTCCGAGAGCGTCGTCCTCGAAGTCGAGGTCCAGCGCGAGCAGTGCTGCCATGTGGGCGGTTCCCTCGCCTTTGACAAGGATGGCAACCTGTACGTCTCCATCGGCGACAACACGAACCCGTTCGACTCCGACGGCTTCAGCCCGAGCGACGAGCGCAAGGGACGCTACCCTTGGGACGCGCAGCGTTCCTCCGCCAACGCCAATTCCCTTCCCGGGAAAATCCTGCGCGTGAAGCCCAAGGCCGACGGCGGCTACACCATCCCGCCCGGCAACCTGTTCCCGCCCGGCACCCCCAAGACGCGGCCCGAGATCTTCGTGATGGGCAATCGCAACCCCTTCCGCATCCAGCTCGACCCGCGCACCGGCTACCTGTACTGGGGCGAGGTGGGCCCCGATGCCGGCGGCCCGAACGAGAAGCGCGGACCGGCCGGGTTCGACGAGGTCAACCAGGCACGCAAGGCCGGCTTCTTCGGATGGCCGTTGTTCGTGGGCGACAACCGCCCCTACCGCCGCGTCAGCTTCGTGGACCGCCAAAAGATCCAGGATCAACGCGCCGCCTTCGACAAGGTTCGCAAGGAACGCGAGGAACTCACCAAGAAGGGCCAGACCAACAACCTCCCCGCGTTGCCCGAGAAGCCGCCCGGCTGGGAGCCCACCGGCGACTTCTGGGACGCCGCCCGCCCCGTGAACCTCTCCCCGCACAACACCGGCCCCGCCGAGCTGCCCCCGGCGCAGCCCGCCTTCATCTACTACCCCGCCGCCCCCACCACGCGCTTCCCCGAGGTCGGCTCCGGCGGCCGCACGGCCATGGCCGGCCCCGTGTATTACTTCGACCCCGCCAACCCCTCGCCCACCAAGCTCCCCAAGGAGTTCGACCACACCCTCTTCATCTATGAGTGGTCCCGCGACTGGATCATCGCGGTGAAGCTGGACGAGAACGACCACATCGCGAAGACGGCCGATGGCAAGCTGATGATGAAGCGCTTCATGCCGGGCACGAAGACGAAGCGCCCCATGGACCTGGAGCTCGGCCCCGACGGCTGCCTGTACGGCATCGAGTTCGGCAAGGATTGGGGCAACAACAAGGACACGAAGATCTTCAAGGTCGAGTACACCGGCACCCACTAGCCCGCCTGGCGGCGGACGGGCGGGGGAGACGGCCAACTTGGCCCTTGAACCCGCCCGGCTCGTTGCCCTTACGTTTTCACGTCCACCGTTTGAACCAGCACAAAGGAAGCATCATGCCTGCCGAAACCCCCACCCCGGCGACCAACCGTCGCCAGTTCCTCAAGCGCTCCACCGCCGCCGCCTCCGTCCTGGCCGCCGCCGGGAGCCTTCGCACGCCCGTCTATGGGCAAAACCAAGCCCCGTCCGCCAACGTCCTCGGAGCCAACAACAAGCTCGTCATCGGCTTCGTCGGCGTCGGCAACCAGGGCGGCGGAGCCCACGTGGGCCTCAACCTCGACCACTTCCAGGAAAACAACGTCGCCTTCGCCGCCGTGTGCGACGTCTCCAAGCACCGCGTCCAGGAGCACGTCTCCCGCATCAAGGCCAAGGCCGGCGGCGACGTCCAGGGCTACGAGGACTACCGCAAGGTGATGGAACGAAAGGATATCGACGTCATTTTCTGCGCCACCGTCGATCACTGGCACACGCCCGTCTCCAAGGCCGCCCTGGAGTCCGGCAAGCACGTCTATGTCGAGAAGCCCATGACCCGCTACCTGGGCGAGGCCTTCGAGCTCTACGACACCGTCAAGCGCACCGGCAAGCTCCTCAACGTCGGCTCCCAGGGCTGCTCCGACCTCAAGTGGCACAAGGCCGCCGAGTGGATCCGCGCGGGCAAGATCGGCCCCATCGCCATGCTCCAGGGCTCCTACATGCGCAACAACCCGTGGGGCGAGTGGAACTATAACATTCAGAAGTGGGCCACGCCCGACGACATCAACTGGAACCTCTGGCTGGGCAACCAAATCAAGGCGCGCCGCCCCTTCGACGCCGACCACTACTTCCGCTGGCGCAAGTACTACCCGTACTGCTCCGGCCTCTTGGGCGACCTGTTCCCCCACAAGCTGCACCCCTACATGCTTGCCACCGGCAACCCCGAGTTCCCCGTGCGCGTCGCCGCCGTCGGCAGCCGCAAGTTCCACACGGACCTGCGCAAGGAGGGCCGCAAGCCCGAGCAGGCCACCCAGTACGAGCGCGACGTCGCCGAGATCATCCAGCTCATCGCTGAGTTCCCCTCCGGCTACGTCATGCACATCACCTCCTCGACCATCAACGAGCAGGGCACCCAGGAGCGCATCCGCGGCCACATGGCCACCCTCGACATGTCCGGCAACAAGGTGCAGCTCAATCCCGAGCGGCCCTTCGCCGAGGAAATCGACCCCCAAACCTCCCAGGGCTTCCCCGGCGAAAGCGTCGCCGCCCATCACAAGAACTTCTACGAGTCCATCCGCGCCAACAAGCAGCCCAACGCCGGCATCGACCTCGCCGTCAAGGTCCAGACCGTCATCAGCCTCGCCGAGACCTCCGACCGCCTCGGCGTCATGTGCTACTTCGACGAGAAGACCCGCAAGGTCACCGACGGCTCCGGCCGCGAGATCAAGCCGTTGACCTACGGCTCCGACAAGAACTCGTAGCCGCCGTCTGGGTTGCCAGCCGTCGCGGCCATCCCGTCGCGGCCCGTGCGAGGCCTCCGTGCGTCACGCCCCGGGTTGGAACCCCCAACCCGGGGCTTTCTGTTGGGGCGTGGCACGGGGCGTGGGTTTCCACCGGTGGGGTCGCGGTAGCCGAGTGGCAAGGCAACGCGGCTGTCGGACGGGGGCGGACGACATTCCGCAGGTTGGGAACGACGCTCCGAATGGCGTGCACGGCCTTCCGGATGCCGTGCACGCGCTGTCGGATGTCGTGCACGCGCTGTCGGATGCCGTTCACGCGCAGTCGGATGC
>JBJSZF010000218.1:0-1376 GCA_046090125.1 Verrucomicrobiota bacterium | reverse complement strand
CCCAGAGCGCCTCGACGCAGAACCGCATCCCGGAGGCGACGTGGCGCGCGGTCGTGACGCGGCCCGAGGTCGCGGACTGGAACGTCATCCACGCCGCGCCGGTCCAGTTGGCCCAGGGGGAAACCATCCTGGCCGGGGCGGACCTGGCGTTCTCGCGGCGGCACGCGCCCTTGGCCTGGCGCGACGCGCCGGACGACGACGCGATCTGGGATCCGCGACAAAACGACGGCTTGGCCCTCGTGAGCGAGGCCTTCGTCGAACGGTTCGGGATGGGGAAGGGCGACGTGGTGGAACTGCCCACGCCAACGGGGACGCGTCGGCTGCGCGTGGCGGGCGTCTTCTCGGACTATGGCAACGAGCGCGGGTCGGTCGTGGTGGAGCGGGTGCACTTCGAGCGGTGGCACGAGACGACGATGGCGTCGAGCATCGTGCTGGCGTTGAAGGCGGGGGCCGTGGACGAGGAGGCGAGGGCGGCGCTGCGGCGGGCGCATCCGGGGTTGCAGGTGCTGACGAACGCGCACCTGCGTCGCGAGGTGCTGCGGGTGTTCCGCCAGACGTTCGCCATCACGCACGCGCTGGAGTTGATCGGCGTCGTGGTGGCGGTGGCGGGGCTGGGGATGACGCTGGCGGCGGTGTTGCTGGAACGGCGGGCGACGCTGACGACGCTGCGGGCGCTCGGGATGACGCGCGGGGAGATGGCCCGCGCGACGGCGGCGGAGGGGGCGACGCTGGCGTTGGTGGGCGGTTTGGGCGGGCTGGTCGTGAGCCTGGGGCTGGGTTGGCTGCTGATCTTCGTGGTCAACCGCCAGACGTTCGGGTGGACGCTCCAGTACACGGTGCCGTGGGCGACGATGGCCGCGTTGCTGGCCATGGTGCTGGCCAGCGCCACCGCCGTGTCGTTGGGCGTGGGCCGGTGGGGGGCGGAGCTGCCGTCGGATCGGGAGGAATGAAGGGCATGACGTTGATGCAAGCAGGGCGGGGCTTCGCGGGGGGCCGGCGGACGTGGACCGTGGCGGGCGCTTGGGCGTGGGCGTGGATGGCTGGGGCGGTCGTGGTCGTGCAGGGGCAGGACTTCGTGCCGCCCCAGCGCACGCCCGATGGCTTCCTCGTCCCCCAGCCCGGGCGGCGGTTTGAGTTCCCCAGGGACCACGGCCGCCACGACGGCTTCAAGATCGAGTGGTGGATATGGACGAACAAGACTCTGATCATTTAATTGTCGCGGCCTCCGGTCCACCGGTGTGGTTGGCAAGAGCAAAGCATGGCACTTATTGCAGCACCATTTGTTCCCAAGGTAGAGGCCATGTTGAAGGACATGCATCGGGATGAGTTGCAGCATGTGCATGTTAGACGCACTGGGCCTTACAGGATGAGTTTAT
>JBJSZF010000217.1:0-3659 GCA_046090125.1 Verrucomicrobiota bacterium | reverse complement strand
TTCCTCCTCGCCTGCCGCGAGGGGCATCTCTCCGACTTTCCGTGGGTGGAGTACCTGTATCGAGGCCAGGCTCCGTCGGGGCCCGTGAGCCTGACCTTGAGCGAGCAAGGACCCAGCGGCGATGCCGCCGACATCTGGGTGAAGGACATCCGACCCAACCCGCCCGTGTTGCGGCCCTTGGCCGAGGCGTTCGGGACGGAGTTCGAGTGCCCCAGCTGTTATCCGCAGCTGCGCCGACGTTCCCCGCCGACCTGCACCAGCAAGGCGAAGGTCATCTTGCTGGGCGCGTCGAATTCTTGGTTTGCGGTGACGATGTCCGCGCTGTCGATCCCCTCGGCCGTGGATCGTCTGGGATTGGCGGTGGAACAGCTTTGGAACCGCCTTGCCGACATCCCGAGCCTGGAGGTGCTGCGCTACGTGGCCGCGCCGGACCGCATGACGGCGCTCGCGGATTTCCCCGCCGAGCAAGTCTGGGACGCCATCGAGCAACGTCGCCAGGCCACCCCCGGCCAGCTCAATGCCCCGGTGGACCTGCGCGTCGCCGAGTGGCACGCCCTGACCCAACCCGAGCGGCTTCCCACCACGGGCCACTTCAAGGCCGAGAGCGTCGCGCCGCCGCGCGGGTTCGAGCAGTTCTTCAAGAAGACCACCCTGGTCCAACGCCTGCGCGAGGTCCGGGCGCTGGTCGGGTTTAGCCGGATTGAGTCGCCGGGCGACTTCGGGGACGGCCCGGGGGAATCCAGCGTCCCCATCGCCCCCCTGTCGCGGGAAGCCGCGACGTGGGTCCCGGCCGTGGAGGTGAACGGCGAGGGGATCTTCCTCCAGTTCGACGAGGCGATGGTCGAGGCGTGGTGCCGCAGGCCGGACGTGGAGGGGTTGGAGAGGCGCTTCCGCGCCGCGCATCGGCAGTGGCGCCACCTCCGCAACCGACAGCCCGAGGACGCCGGCTTCCCGGGCATTCGCCACATCCTGGTGCACACGTTGTCCCATGCCCTGATGCGGCAGTTGTCGCTGGGGTGCGGCTATGCGGCCGCCAGCCTGCGGGAGCGCCTGTACACGCGGGATGCCGGCCAACCCAACGGGCCCATGGCGGGCGTGCTGATCTACACCTCGGCCGGCGACAGCGAGGGAACCCTCGGCGGCTTGGTCAGCCTTGGGGACCCCGAGAAGCTGGGCGAGCATGTCGCCAAGGCGTTGGAAGCGATGGAGCTTTGCGCCTCCGACCCGCTGTGTGCCGAGCACCCACCCGGCAAGGATGGCCTGACCCTTCACGGCGCCTGTTGCCATGCCTGCCTCTTCGCACCGGAGACCTCCTGCGAGCGCGCCAATCGCTACCTCGACCGCTCCGTCCTGGGCGAAACCTTTGCGTCCGCCAACCTGGGCTTCTTCAACGCCTCGCATTGACGCAACCCCAGCCTTCCCGCGCGCGTTCCCCCGCTCCCCGCTCCCCGCTCCCCGCCCCGCGTTCCCCCGCCCGGAACTGGGCGCGTGACGCCCCGGCCTTCCTGCTGCAAGCCTCCCCGCGCATGGAGGACATCACCTTCCTTCAAGACCTGCGCTCGGGACGTTGGCCATCGACCGGCAGGAAACCCCGCGCCGCCCTTCCCCGCGTCCCGGCCCCCGCAGCCCGCCCATGAACCCCCAACCCCGCCCGCCCCTCCACGTCCTCATCGTTGAGGACTCCGAGATCGACGCCCGCGTCCTCAACAACCTCCTCCGCGCCGCCGGATGGCAGGTACACCATCAACGCGTCGAAACCCCCGAGGCCCTCGCCGAGGCCCTCGGCGCGGCGCGGTGGGACCTCATTCTCTCCGACCACAACCTCCCGCGCTTCAGCGCCCCCCAGGCCCTCGAGGTCCTCCAGCGGTCCGGCCAGGACATCCCCTTCATCATCGTCTCCGGCGACATCTCCGAGGGCGTGGCCATCGGCGCGATGGACGCCGGCGCCCATGACTTCCTCACCAAGGGTTCCCTCGGCCGCCTCGCGCCCGCCGTCGCCCGCGAGCTCCGCGAGGCCCGCGTCCGCGCCGCCCGACGCGACGCCGAGCAGGCCCTGCGCGAGTCCGAGCTCCGCTATCGATCCGTCTGGGAAAACTCCACCGACGCCGTCCTGCTCGTGGACCTCGATGGCATCATCCGCTTCGCCAACCCCGCCGTCCGCGCCGTCTTTGGACGCGAGCCCGCCGCCGTCGCCGGCCTGCCCTTGGGCGACCTGCAACCGGAGGGCCTCGACCCCAAGGCGTGGTGGAACGCCGCCACGCAAGGGGGGACCCGCGTCGTCGAGTCCGCCGCCCAACGTCCCGACGGGTCCGTTGTGCCGGTCGAGATCGCGTTCACGGACATGTCCACGGGCGGCCAGCGCTGGATCGTGGCGTTCGCACGCGACATCTCCGTCCGCCTCGCGCAACAGGCCGAACTGCTGCGCAACCGCGAGCAGTTCGCGGCCGCCCGCGAAATCCAGCAACGCCTCTTCCCCCATGCCCCCCCCGCACTCCCGGGCCTCGAGTTCGCCGGGGCCTCCATCCCCGCCGAGTCCGCCGGCGGCGACTACTTCGACTACCTTCCCCTCCCTGGCGGGGCCATCGGTCTCGTCGTCGCCGACGTCTCCGGGCACGGGGTTGCCTCCGCCATGCTCATGGCCGAGGCCCGCGCCTACCTCCGGCTCCTCTCCCGCGAGGTGGGCGACCCCGGGCTCCTCCTCACCGCCGCCAACCGCGCCCTCTCCGAAGACCTCGGCAAGGACCGCTACATCACCATGATCCTCGCCCGCGTCGAGCCCCTCGCCCGCCGCATCAGCTACGCCAGCGCCGGGCATCCCGAGGCCATCCTCTTCGGGCCCGATGGCCAGCCCCGATCGTCCCTGCGTCGCACCGGGCCGCCCCTGGGCCGACGGCCGGACGCGGTCTATGTCACCAGCGACGAGCAATGGCTGGAGCCCGGCGACACGTTGCTGCTCGTCACCGACGGCATCGACGAGGCCCTGGATCCCGCCGGCACCGAGTGCTTCGGGATGGAACGTGCCGGGGCCGTCGTCCGTGGCTGCCAGGGCCGGCCCGCACGGGACATCGTGCGCGAGTTGCTGGACGCCGTCCGACGCCACTCCGAGCCCATGAAGCCGGCCGACGACCTCACGACGCTGGTCATGCGCGTCGCCCCGGCCCCATGATGTCGCCCATGCACTCCACCCCGCCCCGCCGCGCGCATCCCTCGTGGATCGCCCTGTCCGCGTGTCTTGCGCTTTGGGCCGCCCTGGCCCTTGGCTGCGCCCACCATCCTCCCGCCGCCCAGGCGCCTACGAAGCCCGCGGCCGGCAACGACGTCGTCATCGGCCCCGAGTACCGCGTCGATCCCGACCTCAAGGACCAGGGCCGTCCCAAGGGCCGTTCCTTCGAGCTGAGCCTGCGCCTCGCCGACAGCAAGGTCTTCCGCGGCGACGACGCCACGTTGGAACCGTGGAAGAAGCCCGTGCGGACGGAGCGCCGCATCTTCGTGTACATCCCCGCTTCCTACCGCGACGGCGACGCCGCGCCCGTGCTCGTCATCCATGACGGACCCGGGCCGCTGTCGCTGGTGCGCAACGCCCTCGACAACCTCTCCGGCCCGGGCGCGCGGGGCGGCCGCCGGCTTCCCGCCTTCATCGCCATCGCCGTCGAGAACGG
>JBJSZF010000216.1:0-7658 GCA_046090125.1 Verrucomicrobiota bacterium | reverse complement strand
GGCCGGACGCGCGAGTGGGCCGAGAACAACTACCATCGGCTGCCCATCGAGCGACAGGATGCGGCGCTGGTGCCCATCAATGGGTTTTGGAAGGACCTCGCGGCATGGGACGGGAAGGGGACGTTCCTCTCCACCAACGTGGCGCAGGCAGCGCGCGGCTTCACCGAGATGATGCTGGCGCTGGCGGTGCTGGACGTGCCCTTCGATGCGCCGAAGCACGAGAGCAAGGTGGAGGGCGGCCAGTTCACCTTCACGGCGGGCGGTCCCGCCATCGTGTTCCGCAGGCAGGTCCAGCCGCTGCCCGCCGCTCCGGCCGGCGGGCTGCTGGTCAGCGAGTCGTTCTTCCGCGCCGATGCCCCCAAGCGCATGGAGGGCAACGAGGCCGTCGATGCGTTCGTCACCGGTGAGTTCCAGTCCGGCGTGGTCTATGGGGCGCGCGTCGTCGTGGGCAACCCGGGCTCCGCGCCGGTGCGAGCCGACGTGCTGACGCAGGTTCCCAAGGGCGCGCTGCCCGTCGCCGGCAGCCGGATGACGCACGGGCGTCCCCTCCGCCTGGACCCCTACGCCACGCAGCAGTTCGAGTACTTCTTCTACTTCCCCGCGACGGGCGAGGACATGGTGCAACCCCACTTCCCCGCGCACGCGGCCGTGGGCGGGCGTCCCTCGGGAAGCGCGCGCCCGCAGGATTTCCGCGTGGTGCGGCGCCTTTCCAAGGTGGACACGGCCTCGTGGGAACACGTGTCGCAGCAGGCGACAGACGACGAGGTTCTGTCATTCCTTGGGCGGACGAACGTGGCACGGCTGGAACTGGAGAAGGTCGCGTGGCGCTCGCGCAAGAGCGCCGACTTCATGGGGCGCCTGACGACGTTGCTGCGCGACCGCAACGCATGGAGCGAGCCGAATGCCCGGTACGCGTTGGTTCATGACAACCCGCGGGTGTTGGCCGAGTGGCTCCGGCACCGGGACGACTTCATCGGGCGCTGCGGCTCGTGGTTTTCCAACGCCCTCGTCCGGATCGACCCGGTGGAACGGCGCGCCTTCGAGCACCTCGAGTACTCGCCCTTGGTGAACCAACGGTTCCATCGGTTCGGGGCGGAGCGGCAAATCCCCAACCCGGCGCTTCTGGCCCACTACCGGCGCCTGCTGGACATCCTCGCGCACAAGCCCGCCCTCGACGCCAACGACCAGTTGTCGCTCGTGTACTTCCTGTTCCTGCAGGACCGCGTGGAGGAGGCGTTGGCGCGCCTGGCCAAGGTGTCGGCCAACGACGTCGCCACGAGGCTCCAGCACGACTACCTCCGCTGCTACGCCGCCTTTTACCAAGGCAAGGCCGCCGACGCCCGCGCCATCGCCGCCGCCCATGCGCGGCATCCGGTCGAGCGCTGGCGGTCGTTGTTCGCCGAGGTCGTGGCACAGGCGGACGAGGCCGAGGGTCGCCCGGTGGCGCGGCCCGGCGACGTGACGGACCGCGAGCGGACGGAGGCGGAGCTTGCGGCGCGGGAGCCCGTCGTGGACCTGCGCGTGGACGGCGGGCTCGTGCGGGTGAGCAGCCGCAACGTGCGCGAGGTGACGTTGAACTACTACCTGATGGACCCGGAGTTCCTGTTCAGCACCAGCCCCTTCGTGGCGAGCGATCCCGGCCGGTTTTCCATCGTCAAGCCCACGGCCACCTCCGTCCACGCCGTGGAGGAGGGCAAGCCCGGCGTGGACGTCCCGCTCCCGGATCGATTCGTGAAGGCCAACGTGCTCGTCGAGGTGGTCGGCGGCGGACGCCGGAAGACCCAGGCGCACCATGCCAACACCTTCCGCCTCGTGCTTTCGGAGAACCACGGCCGCCTGGAGCTGCGCGACGCGCAAGGCAACCAGCCCGTGCCCCGGGCCTACGTGAAGGCCTACGCCCGCGTCGCCGGCGGCGGCGTGCGCTTCCTCAAGGACGGCTACACCGACCTCCGCGGGCGCTTCGACTACGCGAGCATCCACGAGACCGCCGCCGATCCCGTCCCCGTGCGGTCCGCAGGCGGGGGCTCCCAGCAGGGCATGGACCATCCCGCCCTCGTCTCCCGCGAGCTGTCCTCCGTCGAGAAGATCGCGTTGCTCGTCCTCAGCGACACCCACGGGGCCGCCGTCCGAGAGGTGGACCCGCCCCGGAGGTGAGGGTTTTGTGATGCATGGGGCCCAGGGCCCTCATGGGGCTCATGGGGCGTTTCGCGCCTCCGATCCCACCCCGCCTCGCGCTTGCAGCCGCACCCTGTTCCTGCGATCCAAGGCTCATGGATTCCACCTCCAAGCGAGAGTTCAGTGTCATCGTGGAACGGGACGCGGACGGGTACTACATCGCAACCGTCCCCGGCCTGCGCGGTTGCCATACCCAGGCTCGTTCCTTGGACCAGCTCCAACAGCGAATCCGAGAGGCCATCGAGCTATGCCTCGAATCGGAGGATGAGCGCCTCCCGGCTTGTGAGTTCATCGGGGTCCAACGGGTCGCCCTTTAGCCATGCCTCGGTTGCCTCGGTTGCGGGGCCGCGAGGTCATCTCAGCCCTGAAGCAGGCAGGGTTTGTGGTGCTGCGCGTCAAGGGCAGCCATCACGTGTTGGGCCATGCCGATGGGCGCAGAACCGTGGTTCCCGTGCACGCCGGCGAAACCATCGGGCCGGGCTTGCTCGCGAAGATCATCGCGGACGCCGAGTTGGACCTGGATTCGTTTCTTCGCTTGCTCTGAAGCCTTTCGCACTTCGCCCCCGCTCCGTCGGCCACGTCCACGCCCCCCACCCTCAAGGCCCCTGGCGCAGCCTATAGAACCGCGATCCGCCCGGTGCCCCGTCCGTCGAATCCAGCAGGACCTGGATGCCATTCGTGGCCAACAACCCCGTCTTCCAAACCGCGTAGGGTCCGCCCAGCGCGTCGGCCCGAAGCACCGAGAACGCCCGCCCCGGCGTGCCCGTCCACTCCAGCAGGACGCCGTCGGCCGTCGGGCGCCCGCCCACGAGCGCGTCACGAAGCAGGGGGTCGGTGCCGGCCTGCCATTCCACCGTCTCGCTGAATCCATCGCCGTCCCGGTCCGACCCAGGCGTCCCTTGCAGGTCGCCCAAGGCCGACAGTTCCCACGCATCCGGCAGGCTGTCCGCGTCCGTGTCGGGTTGGGCGAGGTCCAGGGCGACCGACTCCGCCTGCGCGCCGGGCCGCGCGTGGAGATGGAGGAGCAGGGCGTGGATGCGGCCGGTCGCCGTCGCCCCGTTGACGCTGGCGTTGGAACGGCGCACGACGGCCGCCACCGTCCGTCCCTCGCGTTGCCACAAGCCGCCGGGCCTGACGGACGCCGTGCCATCGATCAAGGGCCGGGCCGGATGAAACACAATCCATGGCGTCGAGTCCGCAAACGAACCGTCCGTCCGAACCCGGTACCGCACCACCGCCGTCGTGCTCGTGATCCCCAGCGCGGAGGCGCTTGCCGACAAAACCATCGCCCCATTTTCCAGGGCGGCCGGGTCCGCCTCCGACGCCAGCAACCGGTTCCAGTCCGCCGCCGCCACCCACGGGCCCGAGCCGTTTCGCGCCGCGGCGACGTGGGCGTCCGTGGCGGACTTTTCGTCCGAAAGATCATTGGCCGTCACCAGGCCGGTGTCCGCGTTGGATAGCGTGGCGTCCACGGTGCCGTTGCCGTCGCGGTCGATCTCCACGTCCACTCGGGTGAAGGCCCGCGACGGCGTCGCCCATGCGCCCGCCATGGCGACGCCGAACCACAACGTGGTGGAGGCCATGCTGCCCTTCGCGGGGAAGTCCGACGCTGCGCCCGCCGCGACGATGTCCGTCGCCAGGCCATCACCCGATGCCGTGGCGTTGGTGTTGAAGTACCCGCGTTGGAACACCGCCACCCAGCCGCCGTCGGCCGGGCTCGTCGTGGGCGCGGTGGGCAAGGAAACGGCGACGGGATCGCCTGTTGCCGCGCCGGACAACGGGGCCGTCGCCACCGGTTGGCCCACGGCCCGCACCACGGCATGCCAGGGCACGTGAACGTCCACGGAAGCGCCACGGAACCACACCTGGCCCGACGCCTCCGGGATGCCCTGTCGCGCGCGCCCCAGGGATTGCGTGGCGGACGCCAGGTCCGCGTTGGGCACCAGCCGGGCGGGATCGACCTCCAACCGAACGCCCACCTGCACGGAGCCGTTCGGCGGCACGGTGAGCGTCTCGGGAACCACTACGACGCGCGCTCCGGGCTGGGCCAACGTGGATGTGGCCTCGGCACGCAGCGTGACGGCTTCAGGGCCGTGGTTCACCACCGTGACGGACTGCGTCCTGACGAGCGGTTGCCACGCCACAATACGGCCAAACGACAGGCTGACGGCGTCGGGATTCGTGGCGGAATACGCGACCACGGTGGTTCGCGCGGCGGCGGCCACGTCGAGTCGGCCCGCGCCGGCCCATGACTCGGGGAAGGCTGCGCCGTTGGTCCCGCGCATGGGGGACACGGCGGTGTTCATGAGCGCCGCCTTGATGTCGCGCCCCGGCCATTGCGGACGCGCCTGCCGGACCAACGCCGCGGCCCCCGCCACGTGCGGTGCCGCCATCGACGTGCCCGTCATCGGTGCGGCCAGGTTGCCCGAGCCCGCCCGGACGGACTCGATGGACGAGCCCGGGGCGGCGAGGTCCGGCTTGAGCCGCGCCGTCGGCCACACGGGCCCGCGCGAGCTGCTCTCGTTCATGGAGTCGGCCAGCTCCGGGAACCCGATGCGGACGTCGTCGCCCAGCGTCACGGTGACGCCCCCGGCCAGCGCGGCCTTGATGCGGTCGCCGTCCGGGCGCGAGATCATCACGGCGGGGATGGTGATGTCGTCGGAGGGTCCGCTGGCTCCCATGACGATGGGGGGGCCATCGACGTTGTTGACGACGACGACGGCGCGCGCGCCAACGGATTGCAAGGCGCGGATTTTCTCCAGGAAGAAGCACGTGCCCCGGTCAACCAGGGCGATGTTGCCTGCAAGCTCCGCCCCGTTTTGGATGGGATCGCAGGCGAGGTTCGGGATGACCCGAACGAGCCTTCCGGCAACCCCAGGCAACGTGGCCAAGGGCGGCGTGAACTGGCCCTCAACCGCCGCCGCCTTGCCCGCGATCGAGGCCGGCGCGTCGATGGAGATGGCACCCGTCCCGAAGCCGTCGTCATACGCATTGGCCACGGCGATCGCGGCGGCGGCGCAGGCGGGCGAATCCACCTTGTAGGCCGTGTTGCCGCCGTTGCCCGAGGACAGCACGACGACGCATCCCAGGCCCAGCAGGCGGCGAATCGCGGCGGCCTGCGGCTCCTCCGCGTCGTCGGTACCGAACGAGCTGCCCAGCGAAAGGTTCGCGACGTCGAGATGGTCCGATGGATTCCCATTGCGGTCGGGGTCGGCCACGTGGTCCAGCGCCTGGAGGATGATGCTCGTGGACGTCAGCCCGCCGCGCCCGAAAACCTTGATCGCATGAAGCGTGGTCTCCGGCGCGACGCCCGGGCCGATGCGCCAGCCCTTGGAGGCGGTGGACGCGTCGTAGGGGCCGCGATAGGTGGAGCCATCCGCCAATACGCCCATGCCCGCCGCAATCCCCGCGACGTGACTGCCATGCCCGTTTGCGGACGGGTCCAGCGGGTCCGGGTCCGGCTGGGGCGAGGACGACGACGCGCTCGCCGAGTCATAGTCATCTCCTACCAAGTCCGTGCCGCCGGTGACCTTGGCCGTGGGGAAGGTGCCGGGCTCGATGACGGTGGGATCGTTGCCGGCATGGTCCGAGGCCGCCCCGGAGCCCCCGAAACCGGCGTGGAGGTAATCAATGCCGGAATCGACGACGCCGATGCGAAGCCCGCGCCCGGTGTGGGCCGTGGGGGCGGACCAGGCGAGGGGCGCGTGGACAAACGGGACGCTGGTGGCGGTGGAGCGTGCGTGATGCCGTTCCTCCAGCACCCGCGCCACGCCGGGCATCGTGGCCAACGCCTCGGTAGCGGCGGCGGGCACTTCCACCCACGCGCCGTGGTTGAGCAGTTCCCACGTCATCAAGACGTGGCCGCCTTGGGCCGCGACAGCGGCGGCGAGGCGCGCTTGGTCCGCGCGAAGCCGTGCCCGTGCGTCCTCGATCTGCGGGGGCGTTGCCTGGCGCAGGTGCCACTCGGCAAGGGGTTCGCCGTCCAGGAGCACGATGCGGCGCACCGTCGCGGGCCGCGATGGCAATGGCTCGGCGGCGCGCAGGTCGCACGGCAGGCTGGCGAGAAGCACGGCGGCCGCCACCGCGACCCGCAGCACGCGCCACCTCGGCACGCGACCCGTGGGCCGAGCGCCCGGACGACCGGACGCGTTGCCGCCTGCGTTCATGCGCGCGTGTCCTTGGGTCTGGAAAGCCCCAGCCGCTTGGCCACCTCCTCCGCGAGGACCTCGTAGGCCGCCGCGCCCGCGCTGTAGCGGTCGTAGTGGATGATGGGCTTGCCGAAGCTGGGCGCCTCCGCCAGCCGCGTCGTCCGGGGAATCACTGTGTCAAACACGCGGTCGCCAAAGTGTTGCCGCACCTCGCCCACCACCGACTGCGAGAGCTTCGTGCGGGCGTCGAACATGGTCATCAACACCCCGAGAATCTCGAGCTGCGGGTTGATGCCGCCGTCGCGGATCTGGGAGAGGATGCGGCTCACGGCGGCAATCCCCTCCAGAGCGAAGTACTCGCATTGCAACGGGATGATGAGGCGGTCCACCGCCGCGTATGCGTTGAGCGTCAGCAACCCCAAGGACGGCGGGCAATCCACCAGGATCACGTCGTACCGTCCCGAATCCCGCACCGGCCCCAGGATGCGGCGCAGGCGGTTCAGGTTGTCGTCCGAACGCGCCAGCTCCACCTCCGCGCCGCACAGGTCCACCTCGCTGGGGATGATGGAGAGGTTCGGGAACGGCGTGGGCTGGACGCGCCCGAGAAGGTCACCGTCGCCCACCAACGGCCGGTACACCGAGCCGCCCTCGGTCTTTTCGACGCCGACGGCGGAGGTGGCGTTGGCCTGGGAGTCGAGGTCCACCAAGAGGACGCGGTGCCCCTGTGCCGCGAGGCACGCCGCGAGGTTGACGGTGGTGGTCGTCTTGCCGACGCCGCCCTTCTGGTTGGCGACGGCGACGACATGCGTGACGGGCGGGACGGGCGGAACGGGCGCTGGCACGCGACAATCAAGGGACAGCCCCAACCCCGCTGGCAATCCCGAATCCGGCCGCGCGGCGCGGGGTGCGGACGGGGCTGCGGTTGAGGACGGCAGCGTGGGGGCCGGGGCGTTTTCGCGTTTCCCACGGGGGGGTGGGATGGGGCAACCTACGCAGGATCCCGTTGGGTCTTGGAGCGCATGAAACCATTTCTGGCGGAGCTGTTGGGCACGGCGTTGCTGGTGTTGTTGGGCAATGGCGTGGTGGCGAACGTGGTGTTGAAGCAGACCAAGGGCCATGCGTCGGGCTGGCTGGTCATCACCACGGGGTGGGCGTTGGCGGTGACGTTTGCCGTGTACTGCGTGAACGCGTTCAGCGGCGCGCACCTGAACCCGGCGGTGACGCTGGCGTTGGCGGCCGTGGGCAAACTGAATCCGGGACTGATACCGGTCTATCTGGCGGGGCAGATGATCGGTGCGTTTCTGGGGGCGACGTTGGTGTGGTTGACGTACCTGC
>JBJSZF010000215.1:0-4204 GCA_046090125.1 Verrucomicrobiota bacterium | reverse complement strand
CGGGCGTTCAGGAACTCGTTCCAGATGAATCAGCCCTGGGACCGCGAGGTCGCCGACGGTCCAATGGTAGGGCACCGCCCTTGCACGGCAGAAAGCCGGGGCATGGGACGCACGGCGCTTGGGGACTTGATCAAACGTAGGGGAGAGAAGCCTCTCGCGATCCCGTTTCACGCTACCCGGGATCCCGGCATCGACGCACGATGCGCCCATGCAAAGAAGGAAGTTCCTGGTCCTCGCAGGGAAGGCTGGGGCGGCGCTGTCCCTGGCCCCATCGTGCCTCGCCAGCCACGCCCTCACGCCGCCCAACACGACGCCGGCCCTGGCAATGGCCCAATCCAACCCCGATGTCTCAGCGACTGATTGGCCCCTGATCGCCCGCACGCTGGACGACGCGTCGTCCACGTTCACCTCGACGTGGGACGACGCCACCAACCGCACGTTGATGAAGGGCGGCTACCTAGGGAACGGTGACTTTGGAACGTACCTGGGCGGCACGGCACGCGCGCCGCGATTTTACCTCGGCAAGAACGGATTCCACGCCGGGAACGACGTCGCCGCCGGACGCTACAACCAGCACATCCTCAACCTCGCCATCCTGACCGTGGAGGCCGCCCCGGTTCCCGGCGAGGGGCTCGGCGACGACGCGCCGGCGCGCGCCGCGTATCGCGTGACGCAGGACATCCGCAACGCGGAGGTCCGGACCGAGTGCCTGCTGGCGGGTTCGCGGGTGCGCATGCGGGCCTTTCTGGACCCCGACGACAACGTCCTCGTCATCGAGATCGCCACGTCGGGTGACGTGCGCGTGCCCCTTCGCGCCACGCTCTCGGTCGTGGGCAACCAACACGTCGCCCGCAAGGCCGGCCACGGTGACGAGGTCGCGTGGGTCACGAAGGAACCCAACCGCGAGGGCGCCCCCTTCTACGTCCAAGGCGCCGTTGCGGCGCGGGTTCTCGGCGCGAAGGCCACGCTCGGGAGCAACGGCTCGGACGCGGCGTGGTTGGACTTTGATCTCCCAGGACGCGGCGGCGTGGTCACCCTGATCCTGAACGCCGAGCACACGAAGAACGCCACGACCCCGTTGCCCGCCGTCGAGGCCACGGTGCGGGGCCTGACGCGAAAGGCCGCCGCCCGCATCGAAGCGCGCAACCATGCGTGGTGGCGGCGGTTTTGGCTCCGGTCCTTCGTCCGGATCGCGTCGCCCGTCCAACGTCTTTGGTACAACCACCTCTACCTGGTGGGCTCGTGCGCGCGGGGAGGGGCCAAGGCCGTGCTGGGCAACGCGCCAGGCCATTGGGGGCCATGGAACCGCGCCGACGACATGATGTGGTTCAGCAACCTGGGGATGAACTACAACGCGCAGAACCCCTACTACGGCACGTTCTCGTCCAACCACGTGGACCTCGTGGATCCCTACATCGAGACCGTGCGCCACTACACCGAGACGACGGGCCGCAGGCGCGTGGAGAACCGTTGGGTGTCGCCACCCATCGCGGCACGGATGCCGCAGGGGTGCCGCGGCGTGGAAAACGAAGGGTCGTTCACGTCACACGGGACCTCCTGCGGCGGCGGGCGCTATCCCGAGGAGGATTGCTGCATGGCCACCAATGCGGTGTTTGGCATCCTGCCCATTGTGTGGAAGTGGAAGTACGGGCAAGACACGGCCTTCCTCGCCAACACGTGCTACCCGCTGCTGCGCGCCGTCACGGACTTCTACGACGATTACATCGGCCAACCCGTGGATGGCCGTTACGAGGTCCATGGCTCGGTGCATGAGGGGGCGGATTGGTTCGCCAAGAACGACATGTTCAGCCTTGGGGCCATCCGGTTTCTCTATCGCGAGGCCATCGCCGCGAGCGTGGCGCTCGGGAGGGACGCCGACCGCCGCGCGCATTGGCAGGACATCCTGGACCGGATGAGCGAGTACCCGCTCCAGCCGTGGGGCGACACCGTGACGTTCAAGCCGGATGGCATCCACGACGTGATGGAGGCCCTGCACTACCGCGGCGGAGCCCGCAACACCGGCATCCTGTTCACCACCACCTTCGACAACATCAGCCACGGGACGCTGCCCGCGTATCGCATCGCCACGTGCCGGACGCTCGACAAGGGCAACATGTTCCATCCGCAGCGCTGGTGCGGTTGGCAGAACGGGAACGACTTCGGGATGATGTTCGTCATGGCCGTCCGGGCCGGGTATCCCGCTGACCGCGTGTTGAAGGCCATCCAAGGATGGAAGCCGGAGCCCAATGGCGTGGTCTCCCAGAACGAGGGCGGCGGCATCGAGACGGCGGGAATTGTCGAGGCCATCAACAACATGCTGCTCCAGAGCCACGACGGCGTGATCCGCATCTTCCCCAACTGGGACCGCGCCCTCGACGCCCGCTTCCGGAGATTGCGCGCCGTCGGCGCGTTCCTCGTCGAGGCCCGCTACCGCGCGGCCAGCCGCACCGTGGACGCCGTCCGCGTGTTCAGCGAGAAGGGCAACCCTTGCCGCCTCCAAAGCCCCTTCGATGGGATGGGAGTCCGCGTCCGGCGCGTCGGCCATCGCGCATCCCTCCCCACCGCGCAGGACGAGGAGGTGTTCTCCTTCGATACCACGGCGGGTGCCACCTACGAGGTCACGCCCATGGCCTATCCGGAGCCGCCCCAGGGCTCGCCCGTCATCACCTCCCACCCGGCCTCGGTCACCGTCCCCCTGCCCCGCCCCGGGACGTTCGCGGTCACGGCCGCCGGCGAGGGCCTTCGCTACCAGTGGCAACGCAATCGGCAGGACATTCCTGGAGCCACGCAGGCCAACTACACGACACCGCCCACCACCCTTTGGGACATCGGAGGCCAATACCGCTGCGTCGTCCGCAACGCCGCCGGGATGGCGCGAAGTGAACCGGGCATCTTCAACCCACCGACGGAGGGATGAACACGCCGTCCCGGGTCGCGCGCTAGACGCACCAGAACAAGGCCACCGCGACCGCCGTGGGTCCAAGGGCGCCCAGGAAGAGCCCGAGGGGGCTGATGCCATCGGATCCGAACGCCTTGGAATCCTGGAGGATTCCGGCCCCGGCCGGATTCGGGGCGTTGGCAATCACGGTGAGGCCGCCGCCCGTCACGGCGCCCGCGACCAAGGCGTACTTGAGCGGGTCCGAGATCCCCTCGACGAGGGAGCCCAGGTACGTGAGGGCGGCGTTGTCGGTGATGGCCGTCAGGCCCGTGGCCCCAAAGAACAGGGCGGACCCTCCCAGCGACTGGATCAGCGGCTTGAGCCAGTAGTCCTGGAGGCTGCCCAACGTCACGAGCCCGGAGAGGAAAAAACCCACGAGCAGGCCCTCGCGCAGCTTCAGCTCGTCCTGGTACTCGCCCGTGGCCTTGACCATCCCCAGGAACATGACGAACACGCCGAAGCACACGTCCGGGTAGTGCGAGAACGCCACCACCAACGACAACGTCGCCACGTGCAGGAGGACCAGCCACCACGGGACGCCCGCCGAGGACTCCTTCGCCTCCGGCAACGCGGCCAGCTCGCGCCGGAACCACCACGTGACCGCCGCCGTGCTCACGAGGCACGACAGCACGGCGCGCCAGCCAAAGTGCGTCGCCATGTAGTGGATGCCCCAGTTCCACTTCGACGCGACCATGAGGACCGGCGGGGCCGCGAAGTGGGTGAGGACGCCGCCGATGGACACGTTGACGAAGAGCAGGCCGAGCGTCGCGTAGGCCAGCGTGCGGCCGATGCCGGCGTCGAAGTACCGCCGCTTGAGCACCATGGCCAGCAACGTCATGGCCGCCGGCTCCGTGATGAAGCTCCCCAGCAACGGTCCCACACCCAGGGCCGCCATGTAGAAGGCCAGCGGCCTCGGCCCCGGCACCGCCCGCGAGATCGCCACCACGAGGCTCTCCGCCAGCCACACCACCGGCCGCGTCGCCGCCACCACCATCACCACCAACACGAACTTGGGCTCCGTGAAGTTCAACCCCTCGATGTACTCGACGGCGGCATGGACCGACCCCTGCAACGCCATGATCCCCACGAACAAGGCCGCCGCCCACACTCCAAACACCACCTCCGTCTCCGCCATGAAGTGGAGGATGTTTTCCTGGATCGATCCCTCCGGGTACCGGTGCGCCCACCGCGCGAAGCGCTTCACCGCGAAGGTGTGCAGCACCGCCAAGCCAAACAACACCGTCGCCAACACCTGGACCGCGCTCG
>JBJSZF010000214.1:0-3530 GCA_046090125.1 Verrucomicrobiota bacterium | reverse complement strand
CGAAACACGATTGAAGGGCAAATCACAGAGGAATTGACCAGCCGTGGATTCCCTGCGCCGGAATCCATCGAAATCTTAAACGATGAAAGTGTCGGTTTTCGCCATTTTGTCCGAACGCGACGCACCGGCCCACGTCCCCCGGAGAATCTTGGTTACTCCATTCGTTTCACTTTCGCAGCTCCCGTTTCCGGCCCGTTAGCGATTGGCTACGGTTCCCACTTCGGCCTTGGCCTGTTCGTCCCCGCGTAGCGCAAGTTGGAGCATCCATTGCTTAACGGGACGGCGTCTGGCTCGGCCTTCCGCCGTTTGTCCATGCACCTGGATCTAGATTTCACAGCCGCCAGTCCATGTTCTCAGGCCTACGGTAGCTCCACGGATGCCTCGGGTGTTGAAGGTTTGCATGTCTTTCGGTTGGGGTTAGGCACCCCATTCTTGCAGGTTGTCCTCCTTCTCTCGCCGGGTGTATCCACGGCGGATGCCAAAACGAACCAAAAGAAGGTCGGACGAGGACGAGGGCGGGCTGGGTCCGTTGTTTGCAGCGCAGGACTACGGTCTTTCCAGGGCGGAGCAAGGCGGGGGCAAGGACCTATCGGGGGCGGGCAACCCCACCGGTGCGCCCGTTGTGGCTGCTCCAAGCCCGGAGGCTTCGGATGGAACACCGGACGCGAATGATTTCGCGGGGGCTTCGTTCAACCGTGGGGAGGCACGCGGCCTCCCGTGTGCTGGAGGCGCCCCGGGGGATGTTCCTTCGGCAATGGGGCAGCCGATTTTGGATGGGGGCACGACCGAGGCGGCAGCGGGCTTGGAGGACGGAGTCGCGGGTCCCGGGGAGGGCGTCTTTGATCGCGCCGTCGAGATCTTGCGCAAGGAGGGCGTGGGCCAGGTCGCTCCCAGCCAGGCGACCGGGGCCGCCGTGGCCAGGGAGGCGTCGGATGGCCGTCTTCCCGCCCGGATGCTCAATGAGTTCGTCTATTGCCCGCGCCTTTTTTACTACGAGCACGTCGAGGGGGTGTTCGTGGAGAGCGCCGACACCATCCAGGGCGCGGCGATTCACAAGCGGGTGGACTCGGGCACGGGCGCGTTGCCCGGCCCGGTCAACAGGGCAGGGGAGGTGACAGGAGAGACGTCATCGGCCGGGGAGGATTCCCAGGACGGGATCGGCGCGCCCGAGGTGATTCATTCGCGCAGCGTGACGTTGGGATCGGATCGGCTGGGGGTGCTTGCGAAGCTGGACTTGGTGGAGGTGGAGGTGGACGCCGTGCCGGTGGGCGTCGGCAAGGGCGGCGCGGAGGGCGTTCGGGTGGCGCGTGGGGTCGTGCCCGTGGACTACAAGCTGGGCAAGCCACGCGAGGCGGCAGATGGCAACGAGTTGTGGCCCACGGACCAAATGCAGTTGGGGGTGCAAATCCTGCTGTTGCGCGAGAACGGCTACGCCTGCAACGAGGGCGTCATCTATTACCGCGCGACCCGCCAGCGGGTGCGATTCGAGCTAACACCGGAGCGCGAGGCATGGGTGCTCCGTCAAATCGAGGCCGCTCGGGCCACGATGCAGGGACCCATCCCGCCGCCGTTGGTGGGATCGCCCAAGTGCCGTCGTTGCTCGCTCGCGCCCGTGTGCCTGCCGGATGAGACACGCATGTTGGCCGAGTCGCGCGCGGTCGAGCCGACGTCGGATGCCGACGGGACCCCGGGGGCTGCGGACGGGCCATCCGGACCCACGGGCCGGGCCGGGGACGAGGCTCCCCGGCGATTGATGGCAGCCCGCGACGACCGCCGGGCGTTGTACCTCAACACGCCGGGCCTGCGCGTGGGACGCAAGGACGAGACCTTGACCGTGAAGGCCGACGACCAGCTCCTCGACGAGGTCCGGATGATGGACGTGTCGCACGTGGCGTTGTTTGGGAACATCCAGGTGAGCACCCAGGCCATCCAGGCGCTGTGCGACGCCGAGATCCCCGTCACGTACTTCTCGGGCGGCGGCTGGTTTTACGGCATCACGCACGGGCACGGGTTGAAGAACGTCTTCCTGCGCATCGAGCAGTTCCGCCTCGCCCGCGACCCGGACACGTGCCTGCGCATGGCCCGGGCCTTCGTGCATGGCAAGATCCGGAACCATCGGACCCTGCTGATGCGCAATCACGTGGACGCGCCGGCGTCGGCGCTTACCCGGCTCAAGTACGCCGCCGCCGACGCGTTGAAGGCGTCCAGCCTCGCCGAGTTGCTCGGCATTGCGGGAGCCGCCGCCGCCGCCTACTTCGAGCACTTCCAAGGCATGCTCCGCGCCCCCGATCCCAACGACGACGACCTCCCCGGAGCCGAGGTCGCCGGACCCCGGCCCAAGCCCCTGACCTTCGAGTTTCACGCCCGCCATCGACGGCCCCCCACGGACCCGGTCAACGCCATGCTGTCCCTGGCCTATTCCGTCTTGTCCAAGGACTGCACCATCGCCGCCGCCGCCGTCGGGTTTGATCCCTACGTGGGCTTCTACCACCAGCCGCGGTTCGGCCGCCCGGCCATGGCCCTCGACCTGATGGAGGAGTTTCGGCCGTTGGTGGCCGAGAGCGTCGTCCTCACCGCCGTCAACAACCGCATGGTCACGCCCTCCGACTTCGTCTCGGCGGGCCAATCGGTGAACCTCACACCGGCGGGCCGGAAGCGTTTCTTCATGGCCTATGAGCAGCGCATGAGCAGCCTCCTGACCCATCCGTTGTTCGACTACAAGGTGAGCTATCGCCGGGCCTTGGAACTCCAGGCCCGAATCCTTGCCAAGGCCCTCACCGGGGAGATCCCCGAGTACGTCCCCCTCCTCACCCGCTAGCTCAACCCCGCCATGAGAACCACCTACCTCGTTTGCTACGACATCGCCGACCCCAAGCGGCTCCGACGCGTATTCAAGACGTGCAAGAACTACGGGGACCACCTGCAGTTCTCCGTCTTCGAGTGCGACCTCAACCCGTCCGAGAAGGCCCAGCTTGAGTCGGGCCTGCGCGACATCATCAACGGGCTGGAGGACCAGGTCATCTTCGTGTCGCTGGGCCCAACGGAAGGCCGTGCCGCGCGGGTGATCACGTCGATCGGGCTGCCTTACGTGGCGATGAGCGCCCCGTGCTTCGTGTTTTGATCCGGCTTGCCGGGGCGTTCCTGCGCACGGCAGCCTTGGGTCGGTTCCTTGACATCTTATGCTCGCGAGCGCCCGGGTGACGGGGAAAACCCCGGAGCCGCTCGCATTGTGCAAGTAGCTAGGGCGCGGCTGGTTGCGTCGGGTCCTACCAAGGCCATCCATGGGAGGGGTCGGCGCGAAGGGAACCTCTCGCGGCATTGACGGAATCACGCCTGGTTGCAAGCCTGCCCGCGTCTGCTATCTCCGCGCCCTAAAAGGCGCGGCCCCGTTGAAGCGGTTTGGGCTCCTGCGGTGGCGCATCGGAGGTCGCCTATCTCCGCGCCCTAAAAGGCGCGGCCCCGTTGAAGCCACGTCGCCCCGTCGCAGTTCGTTGGGCTCGCGGTCAATCTCCGCGCCCCAAAAGGCGCGG
>JBJSZF010000213.1:0-2362 GCA_046090125.1 Verrucomicrobiota bacterium | reverse complement strand
ATCCCGGCGGGAGAGACCATCCGCCATGCCGAGCTTCCGCTCGAATGGCTCCGGGCGGCCAACCACCAGCCCTAGGCGACCGATTCAGAACGACCGCCGACGCGCCGCGACGCCGAACGCACGCCCAGCCCGGCCTAGCGCCCGCCGAAGTAACCCCGGATGCAGGCCACGACGTGGTCCACCTGCTCGTTCGTGAGTTCCGGGTACATGGGCAACGGCAGGATCCTTCGCGACACCCGTTCCGCCACGGGGTAGTCGCCCTCCTTCCATCCCTCGCCCGCGTAGCACTGCTGCAAGTGCAACGGCAACGGATAGTAAATCAGCGTGGGCACGCCGTTCTTCTCCAGGTGCGCCTTCAAGCCGTCCCGGTCGTCCAACTGCACCGCGTACACGTGCCAGCACGACGCGTTGCCCGGGGCCACCACCGGCAACTCTAGGGGCAGCCCCGCAAGGCCCGCATCGTAGCGCGCCGCCACCTCGCCGCGCCGCGCCGTCCAGGCCCCGAGGTGCGGCAGCTTCACCCGCAGCACCGCCGCCTGCATCTCGTCCAGCCGCGAGTTGTACCCATGCACGTCGTGGTAATAGCGCCTCTCGATCCCGTGCACCCGCAGCATCCGGAGCTTCCGCGCCAACCCCTCGTCCCGGGTCACGCACATGCCGCCGTCCCCGGCCGCCCCCAGGTTCTTCGTGGGATAAAAGCTGATGCACCCAATGTCCCCGATCCCCCCCAGCGGACGCCCCTCCCACGTCGCCCCGAGCGCCTGCGCGCAATCCTCCACCACGCGCAGGCCCCGCTCCCGCGCCAGCGTCATCAACGGCCCCATCGGCGCCGCCTGCCCAAACAAGTGCACCGGGATGATCGCCCGCGTCCGCGCCGTCACCCGTCGCGCCACGTCCGCCGCGTCCAGCGTGAACGTCCGCGGGTCGATGTCGGCAAACACCAGGCGCGCCCCCACCTGCACCACGGACTCCGCCGGCGCAATGTACGTGAAGGGCGTCGTGATCACCTCGTCGCCCGGACCCACGTCCAGCGCCCGCAACGCCAGCGTCAAGGCGTCCGACCCCGAGTTCACCCCCACCCCGAACGCCGTGCCCGTGGCCGCCGCCACCTCCTTTTCCAGCAACCCCACGTTCGGGCCCAGGATGAACCGGCCGTCGTCCAGCACCGCCGTCACCGCGCGAATCAACTCCTCCCTCAGCGCCGTGACCTGCGCCGACGGGTTCAAGAACGGAACCTGCATCGGCGCGCATTATGCGCCGTTCGCCCCCTCCGGGACGAACCATTTCCCGGCCGGTGGATCCCGAAGGGGTCGGTGTTCCCAAAAACGCCGTGGCGGCCTCAACGCCGGGACCGCAGCCGTCCACGTCCGCACCCCCTCAACGCCGGGAGCGCGGACGTCCACGTCCGCACCCCCCAACGCTGGGAGCGCGGACGTCCACGTCCGCACCTCCACGCTCCCCCCTAGCGAGCACCGCCCCCTTCGACTGGCACCGCTCCCGGGCCCCCTCCCACGTCCGCGCTCGACCTCCCTTCGTTGCCCCGCTTCACTTCGACCCCATGAATCCCCGCCGTGCCGTGGCCCCGCCTGGCATCCTGGCCTTCACGCTCATCGAGCTGCTGGTGGTGATTGCCATCATCGCCGTGCTCGCCTCCATGCTCCTGCCGGCCCTCGGCCGCGCGAAGTCCAAGGCCCAGCAAACCCGCTGCGCCAGCAACCAGCACCAGATCGGCCTCGCCTACCTCATGTACGCCGACGACCACGGCGACTGGTTCCCCACCCAATGGGGCTGGGCGGCCGGCGGCGGCAAGAAGGGCACCTACAAGAAGGACGCCGGCGTCGCCACTTCCTTCGGCGTCTCCATCGACGCCACCAACCGCCCCCTCAACCGCTACGCCCCGGCCATCGAGTTGTTCCGGTGCCCGTCCGACAAGGGCGACGAGGAATACGAGGCCAAGCACTGCTTCACCGACTACGGCAACAGCTACCTGCCCCAGTTCCAGCACGACTCGTTCCGCGTCCGGCACGTCGTGGGCGACCTCAAGGCCGCCAAGGGCACCTACGAGGCCACGCCCATCAAGACGTCGGAGGTCGCGCGCAGCCCCGCCAACAAGGTCGTCCAGGGCGACTGGAGCTGGCACGCCAACCGCAACGTCCTCGACACCCGCACCGCATGGCACAACTACCGGGGCCGTTCCCGCTACAACATGCTCTTCGGCGACGGCCACGTGGAGTTCTTCGAGTTCCCCAAGGAAACCCCAAACTGGATCTTCGACCCCAAGCCCGACCCCGGCTTCCGTTGGTGGTAGCCACCGCATCGCGGCCGAGCGCGGAGGCGCGGCCCTGCCGTCTAACGCTGGCAT
>JBJSZF010000212.1:0-3896 GCA_046090125.1 Verrucomicrobiota bacterium | reverse complement strand
CACCAACCCGCGCTTCGATCACCTCATCGGGCTCAAGCTCTCCCGCCAGTATCGGTTCGCCTAGGGCGCGGCCCTGCAACGCCAGGCGCTTGCCTTCGCGCCGGACTATCTGCCCGCCAAGTCCGCGCTCGCGTCCGACCTCTTGCGCCTGGGCGAGGAGGACGAGGGCTGGAAGCTGGCCCATGAGGTGCACCGCGACGACGCCTACGACGTGGCGGCGTTCAACCTGGTGACGTTGCACGACTCGCTGGGCCGCTACTCCCGCCTGACCAACGAGCACTTCGTCGTGCGCATCGCGTCCAAGGAGGCGGCCATCTACGGGCAAAAGGTCCTGGACCTGCTCACGCGCGCCCGGGCGACTTTGGCCGCCAAGTATGGAGTGAAGCCCGTGTCGCCCACGTATGTCGAGGTGTTCGCGGAGCAGAAGGACTTTGGGGTGCGCACGTTTGGCATCCCGGAAAACCCGGGGTTCCTGGGGGTGTGCTTCGGGCGGGTCATCACCGCGAACGGCCCCGCCGCCACGCGCGGGCGCGACTCGAACTGGGAGGCGGTGCTGTGGCACGAGTTCACGCATGTCGTGACGTTGCAGGCCACGGCCAACCGCATGCCGCGCTGGCTTTCGGAGGGCATCTCGGTGCACGAGGAGCTGCAAGCCAACCCCTCGTGGGGCCAACGCTTCAACCCCCGGTACCGCAGCATGATCGTGGGCGACGACCTCGTGCCCGTCTCCAAGCTCTCCGGGGCCTTCCTCGCGCCCAAGTCGCCCTTCCACCTCCAGTTCGCCTACTTCCAGTCCGCGCTCGTGGTGGACTATATCCTCGCGACGAAGGGCAACGAGGCGCTGCGCGCGGTCCTGCGCGACCTTCGCGACGGGACGCCCATCAACGACGCGCTGGCCCGCCACGTCGCGCCCATCCCGGACCTGGAGAAGGGGTTCAAGGAGTTCGCGGTCCACCGCGCCAAGGGCGTCGCCCCCGACCTGGACTGGACGAAGCCCCCGGCGGCCAAGCCGGGCGAGCCGCCGCCGCCGCCGGTGGCGGAGTGGGGCAAGGACAAGCCCAGGAACTTCTACGTGCTGGACAACGCGGCGCGCCGGGCGGTGGCGGCCAAGGATTGGGAGGCGGCGTTGAAGCCCTTGCGGACGCTGGTGGAATCGTTCCCGGAACATGCGGGCGCGGACTCGGCGTACCCGCTGCTGGCGCGGGTCCATCGCCAGTTGGGTCAGACGAACGAGGAGCAGCGCGTGCTGGTGTCGCTGGCGGAGCGGGACCATGAGGCTCCGGACGCGTACCTGCGGCTGATGGAGTTGTCGGCGTCGTCGCGCGACTGGCCGGAGGTGCTGCGCAACGCGCGGCGGTTCCTGGCGGTCAACCCCTTGGTGCCTGCGCCGTATCGATTGATGGCGCAGGCGGCCGAGCAGACGGGCGACCGCGACGCGGCGCTCCAGACGTTCCAGACGTTGCTCCTGCTGGACCCGCCGAACCCGGCGGATGCGCATTACCAGGTGGCGCGGCTGTTGCGGGACAAGGACCCGGCGGGCGCGCGGCGGCACGTGCTCCAGGCGCTGGAGGAAGCGCCGCGCCATCGCAAGGCGCTGCAACTGCTGCTGGACCTCCAGCCCAAAGAGGCGCGGGGCGATTCCGGGAAGGAGGCCAGCCCATGAGCTCGGCATCGATGGCTCGTTGGGTGCGGGTTCTTGTGCTGGGGGCGGCGTCCCTCGTGCTCGCGGCGAGGGCGTTTGCCCAAGGCCGCGCCCCGGGAGCCATCGGCGGCGGCGAGTTGGTCGTGCCCGAGCACGTGACGAGCCCGCGCGAGGTCGAGACGCGCACGGGGGACATGGCGTTCTGGACCAACCCGCCGGCGTTCAAGAAGGAGTTGTTCACCTTCGCGCGCGTTCGCTACGACAAGAACTTCTACGCCCAGCGCAACCGCCGGACGGGCGGCTGGACGACGGACCTGCCGGACTCGGACATCAACCTGTCGTATCGGCTGCAACAGATGACGTCCATCCGGGTGGAGGCGGACGGCCGGATCATCCGCCTGACCGACCCCGCGCTGGTGGGCTACCCGTTCCTGTTCCTGTCGGCTCCCGGCGCGCTCGACGTCACGGAGGACGAGGCACGGGCGTTGCGCCAGCACCTGCTGAACGGGGGGTTCCTGCTCATGGACGACTTCTGGGGCGAGGCGGAGTGGGAGCAGTGCGCGGAGGCGATGGCGAAGGTGTTTCCGGAGAGGAAGTTCGCGGAGTTGCCGTTGACGCACCCGTTGTACCACGGCGTGTTCGAGATCACGGCCAAGCACCAGAACGCGAACGTTCGGATGGGGACGGACTCCCAGTTCACGGGCGTCACGTGGGAACGGCCCGACGCCAAGGAGGTGCATCACCGGGCGATCACGGACGACTCGGGGCGCATCATGGTGCTGGCGTTGCACAACACGGACACGGCGGACGGCTGGGAGCGCGAGAACGACAACGACTACTACTTCCACAACTTCTCGGAGAAGATCGCCTTCCCGCTTGGGGTGAACATCATCCACTACGTCATGACCCACTAGCGCCGTGCGCACGACACCCGCCAGCATCGCCCTCGTCGTCCTTGCCCTTGCCCTCGGGGGCATGGCGTGGGCGCAGTCGCGGGGCCCGCGCGGGTGGCGACGGGGCACGGAATCCTACATCCCGGCCGACGCCCGGACGGCGCGCGAGGTGCCGAGCCACTCGACGGAGACGCCCACGTGGACGAACCCGCCGGCGTTCGCCTCCGACACGTTCACCTTCACGCGGCTCCAGTACTCGCAGGGATGGGGCAGGGGATCCGGATGGTCCACGGACTTGCCGGACTCGGACCTGAACCTGTCGTATCGGCTGCAACAGATGACGTCGGTGCGCGTGGATCCCAACGGGCGGTTCCTTCGGGTGACGGACCCGGACATGCCGGGGCACCCGTTTCTGTACATCGTGGAGCCGGGCGGGCTGTCGCTGGACGACGAGGAGGTCGTTGCGATGCGGCGCTACTTGGTGAACGGGGGCTTCCTGTTGCTGGACGACTTCTGGGGCGAGGACGCGTGGAGCAACGCGGAGGACGTGCTGGAACGGGTGTTGCCCGGGCGCCGGTTCGTGGACCTGCCCTTGTCCCATCCGTTGTACCACGGCGTCTTTGAGATCGGGGCCAAGGGCCAGATCCCGAACTACCGCCTGGGCATCCAGAGCGAGTTCGACCCCGAGGGCCGCACCTGGGAGACCTCCGACTCCACCGTCGTGCATCACCGGGCGATCCTGGACGACCAGGGGCGCATCATGGTCCTCGCCACCCACAACACGGACAACGGGGACGGATGGGAGCGCGAGGGCGAGAACGACTACTTCTTCCACAACCTCTCCGAGAAGATCGCCTACCCGCTCGGCATCAACATCATCTACTACGCGATGACCCACTAAGGCATCCACCGCGCTTTCACGCATCCACACCCTCCATCCCATGTTGCCACCGCCCTTGCCGCCCCAGCCTCCCGCCGACCCCGCCCAGCCGGTCGTCCCCTCCCATCCAACGGCCGCCGCGCATGGGGCCATGGCCGCCGCGGATCCTGCCGTTGCGGCCGTGCCGACGGGGGCGGGCCATTCGCCCCCGCCGCCCCCCTTGCGGGCCGCCGCGCCGCCGCCGCCGCCCGCATTGCCGCCGGAGGTGCTTGCGCACCAGAAGCTGATGGCGGCCCGGCCGCGCATTGAGGCGGAGCTGGGCAAGGTGATCGTGGGCCAGTCCGACGTGATCGAGCAGATCCTGATCGCGTTGTTTGCGGGGGGACATTGCTTGATCACCGGTGCTCCCGGACTGGCCAAGACGCTCCTGGTCAAGTCCATCGCCCGCGTCTTCGACCTGGGCTTCCAGCGGATCCAGTTC
>JBJSZF010000211.1:0-5085 GCA_046090125.1 Verrucomicrobiota bacterium | reverse complement strand
CCGCCCGCCGTCAGTTCCTGCACGGGCGCCGCGGGCCGCAGTGGGGAATCGGCCGACGCCATCATGATCCGCGCGCCGATGCCGTGGCGGTTGGCGTCCGGGCCGACGAGCCGGACGGCGATGCGGGGCGCGGCGGCGTTGTTGCGCAGGAGGGAGGGCGCGTCATTGAGATGATTGATGACCACGTCGAGGTCGCCGTCGCCATCGAGGTCGGCGAGGGCGAGGCCATGGGAAACGCGGGCGATGTCGAAGCCCCAGTCCTTGGCGCACTCGACAAAGCGCCCGCGGACGTTGCGGAACGCGACGAGCGGGGGCTCGAGGCGCGGGTATTGGCGGCGGGCGGCGAACAGCTCGGCGTCGCCCATGCGACGTTGCTGTCGTTGCCGACGCAGGGCGGTGGCGACGTCGAGGTCGCGCGCGGCGCGCCATTGGCCCGTTGTCACGAGGACGTCCTCCCACCCGTCGAGGTCCACGTCGAGGAAGGCGGGCGTCCACGACCACTCGCTGGCCTGGAGCCCAGCGAAGGCCGCCGCCTCCACGAACGTGCTGTCGCCCCGGCCGAGCTGGAGGGTGTTGGCCTCGTGCTGCGTCGTGGCCATGGGGTCCGCGCGCTCGGAACCGGGCGGCGGCGCGTCCTCGAGCTGCGTGAGCCGCTGCACATGCGAGCGCGACAACATGTCGAGCACGAGCAGGTCGTCATGGCCGTCGCGGTTCACGTCGGCCGCGTCCACGCCCATGGAAAAGCGGCTGGTGTGGCGCAACGTCCCCGGCGGCGCGGCGCGCAGGCGCACGGTCCCCGGCGTGCTTTCGTTCAGCCAAAGGCGGTCGGGGCTTTGGAAGTCATTGCACACGTACAGCTCCGGGCGCCCGTTGCCGTCGAGGTCGCGAAACAACGCCGAAAGCCCCCAGTCGAACGGCGGCGCGGCGAGCGGCGTACCGTCGGAATCGACGAACGCCCCCGACGTCCACGTCACCTCGGCCCAGTTCGTGCCGCCGACGTTGCGCAGGAGCAGGTCGGGTTCGCCCAGCTCCTCCACGCCGCCGCGCGCGTTCACCACGAAGCGATTGGCCAAGTCGGGCTCGGTCGTCGGACGGCCATCCACCGTGTCCACCACGGTCTTGCCGCCGACGACCTTGAACGTGGCCCGCGCGTTGGGCATGTCCATCAACGCCCGGGCGCGATAGTTGACCACGTACAGGTCCAGCCACCCATCGCCGTCCACGTCGGCCACGGCGACCGAATGGCCGCCGAGCCCGGCGTTGAACGTGGCCCACGACGAGAACGCGCCCTTCCCGTCGTTGCGCAGGACATGCGTCCCTTGGCCATGCGAGCTGACCACCAACTCGGGCGCGCCGTCGCCCGTCAGGTCCGCCAGCACGCATCCGGTGGCATCGAGCCCGGCCAACGCCGGGACCGCCCCAAGGGATGCCTGCGTCCGATCCTCAAACCGCCAGTCGCCGAGGTTGCGGAACAGGCGGCTCCCGCCCGCCAACGACGTCAGGAAAACGTCCGCCCGCCCGTCGCCGTCGATGTCGCCCAACGCCACGCCGCCGCCATCGAGCAGGAGCTGGTTCGTGAGGTGACGCGACTCGGGCACGGCGTTGGTGAACACGAGCCCCGCGCGGCCCGCGTCTATCCGGGTGAACCCCGGTCGCGTGGCCTCGACGGGCGGAGGGAGCGGCATCCAGCGGGCCGGTTGCCCCAGGCCGGGGGCGATCCCCACGGCGAGCCACCACGCCCACGCGAGCCACCCACCGCAGGACATGCCCACGCGCGTTCGCATCCATGGCGATCCCACCCGCCTTATGTCGTCCTGCGTCATGGCACCGTTGGCTTCAACGCAACGGAAAGCGCCCCGGCGCCCACCTCGGTGCGGGTTGTGCGGCCGCCCGGCCATCGCACCTCGACCACGCCCGCGACGCCGACGGTCGCGAGCACGAGCGTAGGGGAAGGACTGCTCCACCAACCGCCGCCCATCCGGGCCAGTTGCCACGGACCCGCCTTGCCACCCGCAACCCACCGCATGCACGCGCCGAGTCCCAGGGGATTGTCCGCGCCGCCCGCCAAGGAGACGCGCAGGCCCGGGGTCGCACGCGCGTTCCGGAACAAGCGAAGCGCCGCGCCGTTCTGGGCCGCCGCCACGTCGATGCGGCCGTCCTCGTCGAAGTCGCCCGTGGCCACGCCCCGTCCCTCGCCGTGGATGGCGATGCCGGATGCCGTCGGGGACAACGCCTGGAACCCGCCCCGGCCATCGCCGTGCAACACCACGCCGCAACCGCCGTCCTGTCGTCCCTCCTCGGGATGCACCGCGAAGAAGTTCTGCGTCAGCACGACGTCGAGGTGGCCGTCCCCGTCGAGGTCCGCCACCGCGACGCCGAACACGGGCGAGGCCTGGGCCTCGACGGGCAACGGCCGGGCCTCGAATCGCCCGCCGCGGTTCAACAACGCCATGGACTCCGCGCAACGAATCGTCCACGGCGCATTCGTGCGTGCCACCGCAGCCAGGAGGTCCGCCGCCGTCGCCGCCCCGAAACGCGCGTGGGTTGGAAAGCGTTCCGCCATGGAGGGCACGGCCGCCGCGATGGAATCGAACCGACGCAACGGACGTTCCACGCCGTCGCGGTCCACATACGTCTCCAGCACGGAACCGGGGCCTTCGCCATCGCCGCCCCACCGATGCAATCGGCGCGGACGAGCCGCGTCCGGCGCGGACGGGAACTGGTTGAGCCCGGCGTTGCCCACGACCAGGTCGAGGCGTCCGTCGCCGTCGAGGTCCCCGGCCGCCACGCCGCCCCATGCGCCGGTGCGTTCCTCCAGCCCCCATTCGCGCGTGACCTCCACCCATCGCCCGTCGCGCAACGCGAGGATGCGAACCGGCCCCCATTCCGTCGCCAGCACCAGCTCGCTGCGGCCGTCGCCGTCGAGGTCGGCCCACAACGCGTCCTGGACGGGGGACGCCGAAGCGATCCTCTGGATGGGGACGAAGCGCCCGCCCGCCGCGCGCACGATCAGGGAGTCCGTCGCGGCCGGATACGCCCCGGGCACGGCGCGGCCGCCGATGAAGATCTCGAGGCCTGGCTCGCCGTCGGCGTCCGCCATCGCCAACGGGCCGACGGTCACGCCCTGGCCCAGGAGCGCGTCCCCGGACACGCGGCGGGCGAGGTCCATGACGCGCAGGCAACCGCCGTTCGTCGCGCCGTCCTCGTAGTTGGAAGATCCCGCGAGCAGCACCGGCGGGAACCACAGCAAGGCGGTGAGGTCGCGGCCCACGGGCTTCTGGAACGGGGCCTCCATCCAACGTTGGAACCGCCCCTTTCCATCCCCCACGAGGACGCCCGGCAAACCGCCCGCGCCCGAGCCCACCAACAGGTCGTCGTGACCGTCGCCGTTGACGTCGGCCCACGTCACGCCCGGTCCAAGCTGTGACCCGTTGCGCGACATCAAGGGTTGTCGAACGAGGTCATCGAAGGGGGATTCATGATGCCGGAACGCGACGCGGTCCGACGCGTCCTCGAACCACGGCGGCGTGGGGTCGGGCCCTCCGGTGCCCGGGGTGGCGTCGGCCTCGCGCACGACGAGGACCTTGCCGGGCGTGGCCTTGCGGACACGGGTGACCCGGCCCGAGGGCCACGTCACCTCCACGTCGAGGTCCGTGGCCGTGCCGGCCGCGAACACGCGCATGGGATCGTCCGACGACAGGTAGCGTCCCCCCGAAGCCATCTCCTGCCATTGGACGGCGACGGGGCCGCCGCGCACGCGCACGTGGGCTCCGATGCCGCGGGTGTTGGGCGGGAGGCCCGCCAGGCGGACGCCGATGCGAGGGGCGTCGGCATTGTTGCGGTACAGGGTTGGGGCGGCGTTGAGGTTGTTGACGACGAGGTCCAGGTCGCCGTCGCCATCGAGGTCCGCCGCCGCCATGCCGTTGCCGACCCCGGCGACGTCGAAGCCCCAGGCGTGCGACGCGTCCTCGAAGCGCAGGCCGCCCCGGTTGCGAAACGCGGCGTTGGGGGTGTCGAGCCTTGGGAAGGCCTTGCGGAGGCCCAGTTGCTCCGCGGGCGACATGCGCCGCGAGGCCTTGGCCTTCTCGGCCTCGTTGCTCACGTCGATGTCCATCATGTCCAGCTCGTGGCCGTTCGAGACGAGGAGGTCCTCCCAGCCGTCGAGGTCCACGTCGAGGAAGACGGGCGTCCACGACCATTCGCTGGCGGCGACGCCAGCCATGCGGCCCACCTCCGCGAAGGCCCCGAACCCCAGCCCCCGTTGGAGCGTGTTGCGCGAGAACTGCGGCCGGTCCTCGAACACGCCCGGCTGCGCCATGCTCGGCGGGAGGCCCGCGACCTGCACGCTTCGCCGCCGATGGTCCCGGCTCAGCATGTCGGCGACGAAGAAGTCCATGACGCCGTCGCGGTCCACGTCCGCCGCGTCGATGCCCATGGAGAAGGCGCTCGTGTTGCGCAAGGCCATCAACGACGCCGCCTGGAGCCGCAGCGGCCCGCCCGCGCGCGTGCGGTTCACCCAGAACCGGTCGGGGGACTGGAAATCATTGCACACGTAAACGTCGGGACGGCCGTCCCCCGTCAGGTCGCGGAGGGCGACGCTCAGGCCCCAGTCCATGAGGGGGCCGGGAACGGGCACGCCGTCCTCGTCCAGGAACGTCCCGTCGCCCCAGGCCACGGGCGCGAAACGGCCCTTGCCATCGTTGAGCAGCAGGACGTCCGCCTCGCCGTTTTCCATGACGCCGCCGGGCCCCATCGAGAAGCGCCCGGCCAGGTCGTCGTCGGTCGTGGGACGGCCGTTGTAATGGGTGACGCGGGGGCCGTTGCCATCGTCCTTGACCGTGTACCGGCCGCCGGGCTCGTCGCGCGTGGTGACGCCGCGGTAATTGGCCACGTAGAGGTCGAGGTCGCCGTCGCCGTCGAGGTCGCCGGCCGCGACGCTCATGCCGGCCCGGCGGGCGTTGAGCGGTTGGCCTCGGGCGAGGCGACCCTTGCCGTCGTTCAACCACGTCAGCGTGCCGCCGCCGATGCTGTTGGACACGATGTCGAGGTCGCCGTCGCCGTCGAGGTCGGCCAGGAGGACGCCCG
>JBJSZF010000210.1:0-9777 GCA_046090125.1 Verrucomicrobiota bacterium | reverse complement strand
CTGGGGATGCACGCGCACGAGCACTCGCGGGACCAGGTCGGCCAGGATGCGTGCGGAACCGAGGGTGCCGACCCATTCCACACCCCAGTGGCCCGAGGTATCCCGAGAGGGAGCGTCGCTGACAAAGCTGCCATGGACCCCATGGCGGAAGCCGAACGTGGCGTGGACGTGGTCGCCGGCCACCCATCCCACGTCGTCCTTCACGCGGCGACGGTCGGATTGTGTGATGGGACGGCCGTCTTGGAGGATGGACGCGTGAACCCATTGGGGATTGCCCGCGAACAGGCGCATCAGGTCCATCAGGTGCGTACCCAGGACCATGAGGTCCTCCCCGCCGGCCCGCGCGTCCTGCTTGCCATGGGCTCGCAGCGAGCGCAGCTCCCCGAGTCGTCCTTCCTCATGGATCACCTGGAGGAGGCGGCGAACGGCGGGGGCCATGCGCATGGAGTGGGCCACGGCAATCCGAAGGCCCCGGGCCTTCGCAAGCGCCAGCAAGGCGTCGGCTTCGCCCAGGGTCGTGACGAAGGGCTTCTCGACGTAGAGGTGCGCGCCTGCCTCAAGCGCGGCCCTTGCGATCTCGAAGTGGGGCGTGGCATGGCGCATGGCGATGCACGCCAGCCACGGACGTTCCTTCTCGATCAAGGTTCGCCAGTCGGCATGGGCCCGCACGGCTCCCACCCGTTTCACAACCCGCGCCCGGCCCGCAAGGTCTGGGTCGGCCACCACGACGTCCCCCAAGTCGGGCCGGCCCAAAAAGACGGTGTCCAGGTCATGCCCAAACCCACCGCGTTGCGTGTCGCCAAGGATGGCCACGGTGCGGCGGGCGGCCTGCGCCTGCACGGCGAACGGCGCTGTCGCCCATGGCCATGCGCCGGCCAGTGTCCGGAGGAACTGACGGCGGCGCAGGTGCATGTTCATCCCTGGCCGGACGGGCGAAGCCGGACAACCAACGACTCGTAGCCCACGGTCCGCTCGTAGGACGCCTCGGCCTCGACCCGGTCGCGGGACTCCAGGATTTCGATGAGTTGGACTCGGCGCGAGAGGGATTCCAGCAACGATCGCAGGATCAGGCGAGCGAGCGCTGCACCCAAACACAGGTGCGCGCCCGCGCCAAAGGCCATGTGCGGGTTCGGCTTGCGATCCAACCGGACCTCGTCGGGGGCATCGAAGACGGTGGCGTCGCGGTTGGCAGAGGCCCAGCACAGGGAGACGCGGGACTGCGCGGGAACATGCGCTCCATGGACCTGGGTATCGACGGGGCACACGCGGCCGATGTGGGTGAGGGGCGAGACGACGCGGTAGTATTCCTCGGTCGCGTTGACGACGCGACGCGGGTCCTCGCGAAGGAAGCCCAGGGCTTCGGGATGCGCCGCCAAGTGCGCGAAGACGCTCGCGACGGTGTGGATGACGGTGTCGCGCCCGCCCGCGAAGGTCAGGTTGGCGAAGCCCATCATCTCGGTCCGGGTCAGCGGGCGGCCGCGGAACGTGGCCTGGTTCAGCGCAGAGAAGAAGTCGGGGCCGGGATATGCGGCGGCCTGGTCGAGCCGTTGGTGCAGGTAGGATTCCAAGGCGGCACCCTTGCGCTGCCCGTCAGGACCGTCCTTGAAGACATGAGTGCCCCAGCCAATCCAGACGTCGGCCTCGGCAACGGGCACGTTGAGGAGGAAGGCCAGCGCGCGGGACTGGAGCGGGAGGGCAAACTCGCGGACCACCTCGATGGAAACGCGACGGAGGGCGTCGGCGACCATGCCCTCGATCAATTGCTCCACGTCCTGGATCATCCCGGGGTCCTTCGCCCGGCGAAAGAAGGGTTCCACGATGGCCCGGTAGTCCGTGTGGTCGGGCGGGTCCGTCTCCACGGGGAGCTGCCGCATGGAACGTACGTCCTCCTCGGAGGGGATGGGGACGCGGAAGGGCGCGTCGGAGGAGAAGGTCTTCCAGTCCTTGGCGGCGGCCCGGACGTCCTCATGGCGAAGGATCATGGGAACCGGCTGGCCCTGGAACGTGGCGTCGAGGACGGGGCCCTTCTCTCGGTGCTCGCGGAAGGGATCGGGGGCGATGTCCATGGCGGAAAGCGGGAGGCTGGAAGCTCGGGCTAGGGCTTGCCGTCGAGGGAGGGACGGATGAAGTCGAAGGCGGGGTCAGACTGCATTTTCTCGCGGAGGTTGGGAGCCTTGGCGTTGGTGGCGCGCTGGGCGTCATTCAGCTTGAAAGCCTTGGCGAGCGAACCTGCGGCGGTGCTGGACTTGCCCTGGAGGGCCTGGACGGAGGCGAGCCGATACCACGACTCGGCGGAATCCGGCGTGAGCCGCGCGAACCGCTCGAGGGCGGCCTCGAGCTTGTCGGGTCGCTGGAGTTGCTGGAAGGCCTGGGCAACGGATGCGACGGTTCGCGGGTCGGCGTCGGGCTTGGCCAGGAGCGTTTCCAGGACGGCGAGGCCCTCGTTGGAACGTCCGGCATTGAAGTAGGAGCTGGCGAGGTTGAAGGCGGACTCGAGGTTGGTGACGGCGGCGTCAATCTGCGAGCGGAGGGCGTCGGCGGACGCGGCGGGCGGGGGCGTCGCCGGCATGTTCTTGTAGGGCTCGAGCTGGGACAGCAGCTCGCGGATGCCCGCATTGTCCGGGTCGATCTTGGAGCACGTGGACACGACCTCGTAGGCGTCCGGGTAGCGTTGGAGGGAGACCAGGAGCGACGCGAAGTTATAGACCGTCTCGGGGCTGTAGGGGCAGAAGGCAAAGGCCTGCTTGAGGGCGAACTCGGCCTCCTTCAGGAGCTTGGCCTGGTAGTTGGTGTCGCGGGTTTCCTGGGAACGCCAAACATAGACGGACTTGCCGATGGCATTGCGGAGCTTGGAAAACGCCTTCTGGGCGTTGTCGTCGCGGACGAACCGTGGGTCGCCCTGGAAGCCGGAGTAATCGCGAAGCCGATAGGTGCGAAGGGCAAAGTCGCACACCTGCTTCACGGGGGTGTCGTAGGTGATCCAGTTGCCGATGAAGCGCTTGGAGTACTGGGACCAGTACTCGTGGTCGCGCCGGATCTGATCGTCGCTGAGCATGGCGACGGGCTCCCGCTCGATCTTCAGGATGATGCCGTACGGGACAAGGTGCGGATACATCCACTCCAGGGCGAAGCTTTCCTCCACGTAGAAGGAATGGTCCGGGTTGGCATCGAAGATGACCTTGGTGAGCAACCCGTTGATGGACATGACGGCGGCCTGGCCGGACACGGACACCTTGCCGTCGGGGAGCGTCGTGAGGACCTCGCCGGGCTTGAGCTGGCGGAGCTGGGCGCGCCGCTGGGCGTCGATGCTGTATTCCTCGAAGCAGCGTCGGAGGTCCTCGACGGTCGGGGTGATGATCTCGCGGTCGGGATAGACGCCGCCCTGGCTGACGGCGAGCAGGCCGGGGTAGGCCTCCTCGAGGAGGAGGCGGTTGAGGCGGACGCGGGTATGGCCGGCGGGCTTCTGCTCGACGAAGCGCGCGACATGGGGGGTGAGCTTGACGTGGGCCACGCGGTTGGAATCCGAGAGCGCAGGGCCTTCGAGGACTTGGTTGAGGGCCTTGGCGAGGCCGGAGGCGTCGCCGGAAAGGGAGGTTCCCAGCGCGGCCTTGAGGTGGGCCGAGAGCGGGTCGGCGGCGGCCGCCACCTTGGATTGGAAGGCGCTGAGGTCCTTGAGGTCCGACGGGGTGAAGTAGGAGGAGCCCACGCGACGGTCCTTCTCGATGGCGTCGCCCAGTTGGAGCATCCAGCGATCCACCGGGCCCATGAGCGTGGCCGCGACGTTCGTCTTGCTGCGCGAGCGGGACCAGTCGTCGTTCAGCAACGACTCGAAAAACGCCGGGTCCTTCTGCGCGCTCCGGTTGTAGTGCGCCCGGATGTATTCGAGGTAGGTGTCGTCGGCCAAGGCGTTCTGCGTGATCAGGTACACGTCGCGCCGGTCGAACTTGGGGTTCCTGCGGTGCTGGGGCGGGATGAAGCTCTCGCAGAAAATCATGTAGGTGGGGCAGAACCGGCCCGGGTCCGTGCCCCCAAAGAGGACCGTGTGAGGGTCCATCGATGGGTAGAGGGGCTTGCCATCCTTGTCCCTGGGCGCCTCGCCGGCCGACGTGTCCATGCCGGGCTCGAACATGTCGTGACCGAACCAGAAGCCGAAGTAGTGGTCGCGCTGCTCGTTGTCCGCCCAGTGGTCGAGGATGGGATCGACGGGGATCACGAGGGCAACGGCCAGGAGGGGGGCGAGGCGACGCGCCTTCTCCGGCGTGCCCGGCACGGACGGCGGCAGGTCGGCCCCGTCACCGGGCTCCTTCCAGTACAGGACGCATCCGAGCAGCAGCGCGGCGATGGAGAGGCTGATGCCTGCCGCGACCTTGGGGATGGGGAAGAGGTTGTTGCCGGGGTCGAGCACCTCCGAGAGCTGGTACAGGTTGAGGGCGACGGCGACGGCGAGGCCGATGCCGATGGCGGTGCGATGCTCGCGATAGACGCGGTCGGTCTGGAGCAGGCCCGCGAGCAGGGCCAGTCCGTAGCCCACGCCGAGGGCGATGAAGACGTGGGACGAGGTGTAGAAGACCTTGACCAGCTCGCGCGACTGCTTGTCCGTGCCCGCGTTGAGGAGGTACATGAGCAGGAATGCGAGGCAGACGTATGAGACGAGGAGTCCGACGAGCCATCCGCGCTCGCGCTGGCGCATCTTCTTGAGGAACGCAAAGGGCAAGACGGCCAACAGGGTGTTGGCCCAGTTGAACTCCTCCTTCACGCCCTGGAAGTAGGTGATGAGCTGCGCGAGGTTGAGGCCGGGCGTGGTCTTCTCGTACTGGCCGCGAGTCAGGGCATGGACGAAGCCCTTGGGCGTCCGCGGATAACCCCAGTTCAAGGGCGGGTTCGTGCTGGAGGCCACGGGCATGTAGAAGTAGAGGAGCGCACCCGCCGCGAAGCTGAGCGACGCCAGCAGCACGACGTGCAGCCGGTTGCCCAGGCCCCCCGTCATCACCGCCACGATGCCGCAGCCAATCGCAGACAGGATGCCCACGCCGTTGAAGATCAGCAGGAGGGAGGGGTTCTCGACGAACGTGTTGATCTTGCCCATCCCGTGGAGGACGAGGCCGAGGATCCAGATCAGCGCGTTGACCAGGAGGAAGTCACGGCCCACCCGCCGGTCGGCCATCAGCACGATGACCTCCAACCCCATCGCCCCCACAATGAGGGTCTGGTGGTTGCAAAGGCAGATGCCGAACAGGAAGCACGCCAGGTACAGGTGCCGGCGCTGGTGCGGTGCCCACGTGTACCGCATCAGGAACAAGAGCACCGCCATCAGGGACCACACGGCGATGGTGTACACCTCGACGATGACGGCCTGGCTCCAGATGTAGCCATTGAAGCCAAGCAACATCCCGGCGACGTAGCCCGACACGAGCGAGATCCGCGAGTCCCACTCCTTGTCCCGGTTCTTGAACAGGTCGATGGCATCGAGCATCAGCGAGGCCCCGCGGGACGCGAGCAACGCGACCAACCCGGCGGACATGGCGGCGGCGAACGCCGACGAAACGGCAACGCGCCACGCGATGTTCGAGAACGGCAGGAGCTTGGTGAACAACCACGTATAGACCGTCCAGACCGGATAGCCGGGCGGATGGGGCACGCCGGCGTACATCGACGCCACGGCGAGCTCACCCGAGTCCTCCAGGGTGAGGTCGGGCGCGATCGTCAGCAGGTAGCCCGTCATCACGACAAAGGACACCAGCAGGAAGGCCATCCAATCCACCGCGCGGAAGAGCCTGCCCCCCGGCAGCGCCAGGGGCTCGGCCAAGGCCGGGCCGCCCGAAACCGGGGTCATCTTGGGGACAGGTGCGGGCCCGCGCAGGGAGCCGCCTTGAGTGCTTGTTGCCATGAAAAATGGGACGACCCACCCCGCACTTGCGGTGCAAATCGGCCTTGGCCATGGAAAGAGAGACGCCCCCCGGTTGGCAAACTTGAAAAGGGGAGCCGCCGCGACGGGGCAACCTTCCGGATGCCACCGGCAGCATGCGGGAGGCCTATTGCTACCGACCGATGTGGCGGATGGGATTGTCTTCCGCACCTGCCCATGCTTCCCCGTTGGACGCAGGGTCCCATCAGCCGGGACCGCGCGTATGCGTTGGCCAACCCTTTGCAATGATTCGCGTAACGGTCGGAGACGTATTTCCCGCGCAATGATTTCCTCCCGTTTGACCGCGGGGAGCTGTGGCAAGGAGACCCGGAATCGGGGCGGTCGTGGGAACGGCTGTGGAAGGCACCGCAGCCGTAGAGGATGGGCGAAGCGAGCATGAAGGGCCGTTGCCCCGGTTTCGCGCTGGCGGCGGGGCGGCAGGCCGGGACACCCTCCATCCCCAGCGCATGAAGAACGTCGTCCTGCTCGGCAGCACCGGCTCGATCGGCACGAGCACCCTGAAGGTTGTGGAGGACCTGCCGGGCGAACTCCGGCTTGTGGGCCTTGCGGCGGGCAACAACGCCGGGTTGCTCGTGGAGCAAGCCCGCCGGCATCGGCCGGCGTTGGTTTCCATCCATGAACCCGTGAAGGCCGCCGAGGTGGCCCAAGCCTTGCCAGGGACGCGCGTGGCCTCCGGCGCGGAAGGCCTGCTGGAACTAGCGACGTTGCCCGAGGCCCATGTGGTCCTGATTGCCATCGTAGGCACGGCCGGCCTGGCCCCAGCGCTCGCCGCCATCCGGGCCGGCAAGGACATCGCGGTGGCATCCAAGGAAATCCTCGTGATGGCCGGCCAGATCGTGATGGAGGAGGCGCGGCGGCACGGCGTGCGGGTGCTGGCGGTGGACTCGGAGCATTCGGCCATCTTCCAGTGCCTGGACGGGAAGCCCGGAACGTCCGTCCGCAACCTGTGGCTCACCGCGTCCGGCGGGCCGTTCCGGGACGCGGCCCGCTGGCCGGCGTCGGCCTTGGAAGGGGTGACGGTGGCGCAGGCGCTCAAGCATCCGTCGTGGGTCATGGGGCGGAAGATCACGCTGGATTCGGCCACCTTGTTCAACAAGGGCCTCGAGATGATCGAGGCCCGGTGGTTGTTCGACATCGAGATGGACCGGGTGCAGGTGGTGGTGCACCCGCAGTCGGTGGTGCACTCCATGGTGGAGTTCATCGACGGGTCCGTTCTCGCTCAGCTTTCGACGCCGGACATGTGCCTGCCGATCCAATACGCGTTGACGCATCCGGAGCGTCGCCCCAGCCAGCGCGTGTCCACGGACTTCGCGCGGATTGGGACGTTGACCTTCGAGGAGCCGGACGTCGCCCGCTTCCCGGCGCTGGGCCTGGCACGGCGCGCGGGGCTCGTCGGGGGGACCCTGCCCGCCGTGCTCAACGCGGCCAACGAGGTTGCCGTCGAGCGGTTTTGCAACGGCGACCTCGGGTTCACACAGATCCCCGCGACGGTGGGCCGGGTAATGGACGCCCACCGCTGGGTGGCCCATCCGACGCTTCCGGAAATCCTGGAGGCGGACCAATGGGCACGGCAGGCGGCCGCGAACGTGATGTTTTCATGAAGAGGCTCCCTCCCACCCATGCCCGCGCCGCGTTCACGCTCATCGAGCTGCTCGTGGTGATTGCCATCATTGCCATCTTGGCCGGGCTGTTGCTGCCGGCGCTCGGGAAGGCCAAGTCCCGCGCCTTGACGTCGTCCTGCGCCAACAACCTTCGAACCCTCCAGCTTGGTTCCCAGCTTTACGCCGACGACCACCAGGACCGGCTGGTCAACAACCACGGCGTGGGCGAGACGCGCTCGCTGCGCCGCACGTGGGCCAACAACGTCCTCAACTGGGAGGACAGCCCGGAGAACACCAACAATGCCCTCCTCATCGACGCGCTGCTCGGGCGGCATGTCGGCCGGAGCGCGCCGGTGTTTCGTTGCCCCGCGGACCAGGCCCGGTGCCTCGTGGGGCTTCGCAACCGTTCCTTCTCGCTCAACTCGCTCGTGGGCGACCCTGGCGAGCTCACGAACCGCTTCAACCCCTCGTTCATCCAGTTCCTGAAGGACACGGACCTCGTCCGGCCGGCCCAGACGTTCACCTTCATCGACGAGCACCCGGACACCCTGAACGACGGCTTCTTCATGAACCGCCTGGAGGAGGCGCCGCGTTGGGGCAACCTGCCCGCCTCGCTCCACAACGGCTCCGGCAACCTCGCCTTTGCCGACGGCCACCTCGAGACCCACCGATGGGTCGTCACCGGCCCCGACGGCACCGTGCGCCCCGCCGTGAAGGGCGGAGCCGGCGGGATTTTCCCCGCCCAACCCACCACCGATTGGGACTGGCTGCTGGAACGAACCTCCTCCCGCAAGTAAACCGCCGCCCCTCCCCCTTCCCGCCCCCCCGCATGAACACGCCCGCGCCGCGCCTGGACTCGCACCAGCACTTCTGGAGGTACTCGCCCGAGGAATACCCATGGATCCCGCGCGGGTCCGCGCTGGAACGGGACTGGCTTCCGCACGACCTCGCGGCGTTGCAACGGCCGCTGGGGCTGGAGGGTTCCATCGCCGTGCAAGCCCGGCAGAGCGTGGCGGAGTCCGACTGGCTCCTGGGGCTTGCGGACGTCGACCCGCGCATCCGGGGCGTGGTCGGGTGGGTGGACCTCCGATCGCCCGACGTGGGCCGCGACCTGGCGCGACTGGCGCGTCACCCAAGGTTCGTCGGCGTGCGGCACGTGGTTCAGGACGAGCCCGAGGACGACTTCATCCTGGGGGCGTCGTTCGTGGAGGGGCTGCGCAGGCTGCCCGAGTTCGACCTGACGTACGACCTCTTGGTCTTCCCCCGCCAACTGCCCGCGACGCTCCGCCTCGTCGAGCGATTGCCCGGGCAGGCCTTCGTGCTCGACCACATTGCCAAGCCCTTCATCAAGGCGGGCAAGATCGAACCGTGGCGGGACCACATCCGGGCGCTGGCCGCCTTTCCCAACGTGGTGTGCAAGGTGTCCGGCATGGTAACCGAGGCCGATCACGGCGGCTGGAAGCCGGACGACTTCAAGCCCTACCTGGACGTCGTGGTGGAGGTGTTTGGAGCGCGACGGCTGATGTTCGGATCGGACTGGCCGGTGTGCCTGCTGGCCGGGAGCTACGAGGCCGTGGAGGGATTGGTCCGGGACCACTTCCGGGGCTGGGACGCGCAGGACCAGGCGGCGTTTTGGGGCGGCACCTGCGCGTCGTTCTACGGGGTTTGAGCCGGGGACTATTCCCAAGGGTTTCCCCGCCCGGTCGCCCCGTCGAGTTCCTGCACGGCGAAGAAACGCCTCGGCCTGCCCGTGTCCGTCACCGGCAGGAAGATGGACGCACCCGGCTCCAGCAACACCGCCCAGGGCAGCCATTGGTTGAGGTCCTCCGACGTCTGGACCACCACCGGGGCGGCGGATGCCAGCTCGATCCGCAGTTGCATGGGCTGCCCGCGCTCCATCGCCAGAACCGGCCGGGCCGTGCCCGTCTCCAGCGCCGAGCCATCCACCTTGTACAACGTCAACATGCGGTTCGGAATCGTCGCAGTCGGTCCGGAGCCCGTGTCCAACTCGCTCGCAAACCATCCGTCGGGCGGCAAACGCGACACCGCCCGCGTCACGCTTCGGCCGCTCAGGATGACAGTCGTGCCCGACGTGGGCGGATAGGCGGTTCCACAGACCTTATTGAGACTCGCATAATAGGGTGTCATTCAGGCCAGAGAGTGGATTGCTTGTAGCATGCGGCAATGATGGAGCGTCGACGGCGCATGCGGCGCAGGGCGGCGGTGGCTTGCATGCTCAGTTCCCAGGCC
>JBJSZF010000209.1:0-5631 GCA_046090125.1 Verrucomicrobiota bacterium | reverse complement strand
AACCCCGTCAAGGCCGCCGGGTGCCACCCGCCGTCAGCGGCCATCCGGGTCGCCGCCGATGGGCCCTGGGGGCGGGCTTCTTGCGGAGGCTCAGGCACACGGGGTCCGAGTTGTCGCATGGTGATCCGGGGATTCGCCCTGGCTTCATGTGTGGTTCCTTCTTGGGGCGGATGGAGCGGGGGGCCAAGGGCCAGGCGGTGGCGGCACGCCTCCCACCGACCGTGCGCCCGCGCCGTCGCCCAAACATTTTCCTAATAAAGGATCGCCCGGCCCGTTATCCCGGCAGCACGGCATGGATTCACCGGGCAATGACACGGGGTGCGCGGCGGCCGCCACGGGGGCCGCACGTCACGTCCACGAGGCGCTGGAGCGGCACGAGGCCTCATTGATGGCCTATGCCCTCTCCATCGCGGCGGACGTGGAGGTCGCCCGCGACGCGGTACAGGACACGTTCCTGCGCCTGTGCGAGCAACCCGCCGGGGCATTGGATGGGCACCTGCTTCCTTGGTTGTTCACGGTGTGCCGGAACCGGGTCCTCGACGTGCGCAGGAAGGAACGACGCATGACGGTCATGGACGACGGCGAACTGGAGCAACGACCCGCGCGCGACGCGTCGCCCGCCGAGGAGGCAGAGACGCGAGACGACGCGCGCCACGCCCGGCGTCTCATCGAGGGCCTGCCCGCCCCGCAGCGCGAGGTCGTCCGGCTCCGGTTCGAGCATCACCTGAGCTACGAGGAGATCGCCCGCGTCACCTCGCTCACCAGCACCCACGTGGGCTTCCTCCTCCACACCGCGCTCCGGACCCTGCGCGGCCGCATGCAACGCCTCGATGCCCCCGCGCTCGGAGCCCGTCCCTGAACCCGCACGCCACCCTTCCCACCAAGGACTTGCCATGAATCTCACCCCGGATTCCCCCGAACTCACCGCCTACGTCCCCGGCGAGCTTCCTCCCCACCAACGGGCCGAGGTCGATGCCGCCCTCCAAGCCTCGCCCGCCCTCGCCGCCGAGGTGGAGGCCCTCCGCCAAACGGCCCACGACCTCGCGTCGGCCCTGACCATGCCGGAAGCCGTGCCCGCGCTCGACCCCGCCCGTCGCTCCGAAATCCTCGCCGCCGCCGAGCGACGCGTCGCCAGCCCGGCCTTAGCGGCCGCCACACATCCAGCCCCCGACCGCAAGGTCTTGCCCGATGGCCCCGGCTGGATGGAACGGCTGCACGCGTCCGCCGCGCAGTGGCTCCGAACGTGGTGGCCCGTTGCGGGAGCCATGGCCGCCAGCGCCGCCGTCGCCGTCTGGATCACGACCCGCGACGGCCGCGACGCCACCACCGTGGCGTTCCAGGACCTGCGCTACCAACGGTTGCCCGTGACCCCAGCCAACGCGGCCGCCCGCAAGGCCGTCACGAATCCGCCGCCTGCGACACCCGCCCTCGCCGACTCCAAGAAGTCGGCCCTGGCCGCCGACAAGGGTTCCGCCGCGCTGGATTCGTTGTCGCTGGCAGCCCCGCCCCCGGCTCCCGTTCGTCCCAGGGAGCCGTACCAATCTGAGGCGCGCGTGAACCGGAAGCTGGACATCGCCAAGGCCAAGCCATCGTCCGAAGCGCCGGCTCCGCCTCCCGCGTCCGTCTCCGAACCGCGCTTGGCCCATCGCTATGGGATTCGTCCCGCCGTCGCTCCGTCCAGCACCGCCGCTCCCACGCCCGCCCCGTTGCCGAGCCCGTCGCCCACGGGAGCCCGGGGCGCGCTGGCCCTTCGTCCGACGGAGGCAAGCAAGTCGGCGGCAGGGGGCCAGTCCTTCTCCGGCGGCTTGGCGATGGCGCCCAGCCAGCCTGCGGCCGCAGACGCCCTCGGCCGGGCGGAGCGCGGGGAACGCCGGGAGCAGAGCCTCGTGCGCGGCGAATTCCTCGGGTACGACCGCGCCCCAGTTGATCCGACGGGCGAGGGCTACGCGGCGATCATCGAGAACGAGTTCCGGCCGGTGGTGGCGGCCCCGCTTTCGACGTTCGGCCTCGACGTGGACACGGCCAGCTACGCCAACGTGCGGCGCTTCCTGCGCGAGGGGACGTTGCCGCCGCGCGACGCCGTGCGGGTGGAGGAGATGATCAACTACTTCCGGTATCCGTACCCGGAGCCGCGTTCGGAGCATCCCGTGTCGGTCTCGGTGGAGGTGGCGGAGTCGCCGTGGCGCGAGGGATGCAAGCTGGTGCGCGTGGGAATCCAGGCGCGGTCGGTCGAGCGCGCCACGCGGCCCCCGGCGAACCTCGTGTTCCTGGTGGACGTGAGCGGATCGATGGCTCCCGAGAACAAGCTGCCCTTGGTGAAGCGTTCGCTGCGCTTGCTGCTGGATCGGCTCGGGCCCCGCGACCGCGTCGCCCTCGTCACCTACGCGGCGGGCTCGCAGGTGCTGGCGGACCCCACGCCCGTGGACGCGGCGGGCAAGGCCGCGTTGACCCGCGTCATCGACCGGTTGCAGGCCGGCAACGGCACCCATGGCAGCGCCGGCATCCAGGCCGCCTACGCCCTCGCCGCTCGCAACCTCAACCCCGAGAACATCAACCGCGTCCTCCTCTGCACCGACGGCGACTTCAACATCGGCGCGACCCGCCACGACGAGCTGCTGGACTTGATCACGGAGCAGGCGCGCACGGGCGTCTTCCTCACCGTCCTGGGCTACGGCATGGGCAACTACCAGGACGCCACCATGGAGCTGCTCGCCGACAAGGGGAACGGCCAGTACGCCTACATCGACTCGTTCCAGGAGGCGCGGAAGGTCCTGGGCGAGGAGCTGGAGTCCACCCTCGTGACCGTGGCCAAGGACGTGAAGGCGCAGGTGGAGTTCAACCCGGCGCGCGCCCGGTCCTATCGGCTGGTCGGGTACGAAAACCGCGCGTTGCGCGACCGGGACTTTGCCGACGACACCAAGGACGGCGGCGAACTGGGCGCGGGTCACCAGGTGACGGTTTTGTACGAGGTGGAGCCCGTGGCGGGGTCCGTCGCCAGGGCGGGGCCGCTCCGCTACCAGGCGGCTCCGGGTGAGGAGGAGGCCGTGCGACGCCGTCTCAAGCGCGGTCACGAGGACGAGCTGCTCGTGGTCAAGCTGCGCTACAAGCAGCCCGACGGCACGACGAGCCGCCTGCTGGAGGTGCCCGTGAAGGACGGCGACCTCGCCCTCGCCGAGGCCAGCCTCGACACGCAGTTCGCCGCCGCCGTGGCGTCGCAGGCGATGTTGCTCCGGGGATCGGCCCACCTCGGGACGATGCGTTGGGAGGATGTCCTGCGCCTGGCCGAGCGCGGCGTCGGGCCCGACCGCGAGGGCTATCGTTCTGAGTTCGTGGACTTGGTTCGACGCGCCGCGCAGCTCGCGCCCCAACGCCCCGGACGCCCCGGAGCGAGGTGATGGAACGGGAAGGCTGCACGGAACATTTCAGGCCATGGTGCCCGATGGGGACGGGTGCCGCGTTGCCACCCGGAATGACGGGGCCCCCTCGGTGCACCGTGTTGGGTGTGCGTCGGCCAGCAACAGCCCGTGCTTGAAGTTTGGCCGCCTGAATGAGACATCCATCTCCACTCCCCGTAAATGTATGAGCACCCAGCAAGGCATCCGAGTCATCGAGGGCCTCTACGCGCTGTTCCAACGAGGCGACGTCCCCGGGATCGTGGCGCAACTGACCGACGACATCCGTTGGGTAAGCCACATGGAGTCCAACGTCCCATGGAGTGGCGACTTCTCCGGCAAGCATCGTGTCCCGCAGTTTTTCAAGGCCATGTTCGAGGCCTTGGAGGTTGAGGCATTCGTGCCGCGCGAGTGGGTCGCACAAGGGGACACGGTGGTGTCCATCGGAGAGTTTGCCTGCCGGGTAAGATCCACGGGGAAGACCTCGCGCACCCGATGGGCCTTCGTCTGGACGCTGCGAGACGGGAAGGTTTGCTCCTACGAGCAGTTCCACGGACCCGAGCTCGCGGCGGCGTTCCGCTGAACCGCGCCGCAAGCCGCCTCGTCGGCGAGGCAGGATCTTATGGGAAGCCGCCCAGCAGGTCTCGGACGGCCTGGGAATCCAGCGGGGGGAGATCCGGGCAGGGCGCGAAGAGGACGGCTTGGGTCTGCAGGCAGGTCCTGCGAGGGATCTTGGATGGGGCCTCTGGGACATCCATGGCCTTGCGACGCAGGAACTCGGAGACAGACAACCACTGGCCCCGCGCCGCCCAGCGGATCTGACGCGCCTCCTCGGTGGTGACCTTGAACGTCAAGGTAGGAAGGGGTCGTGCCGTGTGACCCACGGTTGTCTTGGGTCAACGAGTGGAACCCGTCGATCCATCAGCGGGACCAAGGCCCGCAAGGAGTCCCGGCTCCAGCCGGACCCGCGTTGGGCACGTTGGGCGCACCCGGACTTCCCACCCACCGCGCAAGGGCCAAAACGCCGCCGCCTGAAGGCGAGACTCCCCACCTCGCCCCTCGCATCCCGCCCCGACAAATCCGGGTGCATCCCTCCCCCCCCATCCCCCATCCTCCGCCCCATGCGCTCCCTCGTCCTCGTCGCATGGCTTGCGGTCCTGGCGGCCATGCCGGCCCTCAGGGCCCAGTTGCCCGTCTCCGGCAACCTCTCCCGGTCCAACCTCGTCGCGTGGTGCATCGTCCCCTTTGACTCCGCAAAGCGCACCCCGGCCCAGCGCGCCGACATGCTCGCCCGGCTCGGGCTCCAACGCCTCGCCTACGACTGGCGCGCCGAGCACATCCCCACCTTCGACGGCGAGGTGGACGCCATGGCCGCCCGCGGCATCCGCATCACCGCGTGGTGGTTCCCCGCCGCCCTCAACGACGAGGCCAAAGCCATCCTCGCCTGCATCGAGCGCAAGCGCATCCAGCCCCAGCTCTGGGTCACCCTGGGCACCGAGCCCGAGCCCAACCCCGACCGCCTCGAAGCCAAGCTCAACGACGCCGTCCGCACCCTCGCCCCCATCTGCCGCGAGGCCGCCCGACTCGGCTGCACCGTCGCCCTCTACAACCACCTCGGCTGGTTCGGCGAGCCCACCAACTCCGTCCGCGTCGTCCAACGCCTCCACGCCCAGGGCCATCCCAACGTCGGCATCGTCTATAACTTCCACCATGCCCACGACCACATCGACGACTTCGCCGACGTCCTCCGCGTCCTGAAGCCCCACCTCCTCGCGCTGAACCTCAACGGCATGGTGTTCAACGGCGACAAGACCGGCCGGAAGATCCTTCCCCTCGGCGAGGGCAACGAGGAACTCGACATGCTCCGCGTCCTCCATGCCTCCGGGTGGACCGGCCCCGTGGGCATCATCGGCCACACCGACGAGGACGCCGAGGTGAAGCTCCGCAAGGAACTCGCCGGGCTTGAACGCCTCGCGCTTCCCTCCCGGCTTCCCCCCACCCCGGCCGGCGCACGGCCGCCGCGCCCGCGTCCCGCGCCCGCTCCCCAGGCCCTTCCCGCCGCCGCCGCGGACCGCGTCCCCGGCAAGGAAGGCCTCGCCCTCGACGCCCGCGTCCGCGGCGTCGTCGCCGATTCCCGGCCCGAGGTGCGCCGCTTCCCCCTCACCGTCAGCGCGTGGGTCCGCCTCGAATCGGCCAGCGCGTTCAACATCCTCGTGGCCAGCGAGGCCAAGTCCTCGGC
>JBJSZF010000208.1:0-13198 GCA_046090125.1 Verrucomicrobiota bacterium | reverse complement strand
CCGGCGCCGCGCCGGGTCAGCGCCACGGAAACCGCATCACCTCATACGCGCGCACCGGCCCGCCCACGAAGTAGGGCGTCGCCGCCATCTCGAACCCGCCCCGTGCCACGTCAAAGTCCACGGGCACCAACGCGCCCGGCTCGTTCGGGTCGTAGCACCCCATCCGGATGCGCCCGGCTTCCTCCGCCGCCTCCGCCACCACAAGGGCGTGGTTGATCGTCAGCGCCGGAAACGTGAACACGTGAACCACCGGCCCGCGCCCCCCCATCGCGTCCCGCGCAATCCGCCGCGCCTCCCGCTCCCGGCTCGCACGGCCAAAAGGAAACAACAACCACAGATGGCTCCGCTGCACGTAGCTCTGCCACGCGCCGCCCGCCTCCTCCCGGATCATCGCCCCCTCCGCCTCGCTGAACGCCCGCAGGTTCTCCCAGCCCGGAATCCGCACCACGCCCCCCACTCCCGCGTCGGATCTCGGGCTCGTTGCCAGCACGCGCCGCACCCGCCGACGCAGCTCATCCATCCCGGGCGATGGCAATGCCGGGTCAAACACCGCGTGCCGGTGAAACTGCCTCACCACCCGAGCCATCACGAAGCATCGCAACGTGTACGACGGACGGGGCTCCCGGCGCCGATGCACCTGCCGCCCCGTCACCAGGTCACGCCCGTACACCCATTCCGTCTCGTTGCGAAACGCCAGCGTGTCCTCCGGAAAACGAAACCGTTGCATCAATCCGCCCCGACCCTGTTGCCGCCCCCCGCCCCATGACAAGACGGCACGCGGCGGGCCGGGCCGCCATCGCCAGGATGGCCTGTGTCATGAAGCACGACGCGAACCGCCTTGCCATCGCCCTGTCCCAGCGGGCAAACCATGGCCTGCCCCATGCTGGATCAACGCTGGAGATCAACCGTGGATGCCTTCGCGGACGACGTCGCCGTGCGCGACATCGCCTCGGGACGTTCATGGACCTTCGCCGGCCTTGCCCACGAGGCGGACTCCGCACCGGCAATGCCCCATCCCCGGACCGGGGCCGTCCATCCCTGCGGCAACGGACCCGGCTTCATCCTCGACGTCCTGCGTGCCTGGCGGGCGGGGCGGATCACCTGCCCCCTCGAGCCCGGCCAATCCCCGCCGGAAGGTCCCAGCCCTCCCGCCGAGGTCGCCCACCTCAAGCTGACCTCCGGCACCACCGGCCAACCGCGCGGCGTGGCGTTCACCGCCGCACAGATGGCGGCCGACGCGGACGCCATCGTCCGCACCATGGGACTGGAGCGTGGCTGCCCCAACCTTGGCGTCCTCTCGCTCGCACACAGCTACGGCTACTCGAGCCTCGTGCTGCCACTACTGCTTCATGGCATCCCGCTCGTCCTCGCCGCTTCCGCCCTGCCGGCAGCCGTCGTCGCGGCGGCGGCGACCACCGGGGACACGCCCCTCACGCTGCCCGCCGTCCCCGCGCTGTGGCGCACATGGCACGACGCGGTATCCATCCCCGCCAACGTCCACCTCGCCATCTCGGCCGGAGCCCCCCTGCCGCCCGCGCTCGAGCTTGCTGTCTTCAACCGCTACGGCCTCAAGATCCACAACTTCCTTGGCGCCTCCGAGTGCGGCGGTATCGCGTTTGATCGTTCCGCGGTTCCCCGCAGCCTTCCCAACCTCGCCGGCCAACCCCTCGCCGGCGTCCATGTCTCCATCGGCCCCGACGGCCGCCTCGTCGTCCAGGGCCCGGCCGTCGGCCTCGGCTACTGGCCCGGCGAGGACGATGCCCTCCGCCCTGGTCGCTACCGGACCGGCGACCTCGGCGAGGTGCTGCCCGACGGCTCCATCGTCATCCATGGCCGCGCCGTCGATGTCATCAACGTGGCCGGACGCAAGGTCTCCCCCGAGGCCGTCGAGGCCGAGCTCCGGTCACACCCCGCCGTGCGCGAATGCCTCGTCCTCGGGCTGCCCTCGGACGACGCCCGCTGCGAGGAAGTCGCCGCCGTGGTGGCCACCGCCCGCGCCGTGGCCCCCGAGGAACTGCGCGACCACCTCCACGGCCGCCTGCACCCCTGGCAGGTGCCGCGCCGTTGGTTCCTCGTGGACCAACTCGAAACCAACGCCCGCGGCAAGCTCTCGCGCGCCGCCTGGCGCGAACATCTCAAGCCCCGCTGACCCCGCCCCTCGCTTCCCGCTTCCCGCTTCCCCTCACGCCCCCGCCAACGTCACCTCGCATTCCAGCACCACCCGCTCCCCCACCCGCGCCGTCGCCCGCGCCGACACCACGTTGGCCAGTCGTCCCACCAGTGTCGCCTCGACGCGCACCGTCTCCCCGGGCAACGCCGTCCCGTGAATCCGCGCCTGGCGCACCGCGGCCAGCTTGAGTCCCCTCAAGGGCGCATGGGCCGGGTCAACCTGGGCCACCACGCCGGCAAGCTGCGCCGCCGCCTCCACCAACAACACGCCCGGCAGGATCGGCGCGCCCGGGAAATGCCCGCGCAGGAAGGGTTCGTCACCGCGCGGCGTGTACTCCGCCGCCCCGCGCACCCCCGGCTCCAACGCCACCAAACGGTCCAAGAACCGAAACTCCGGCCCATGCGGCAACGCCCGCAACGCCTCCTCCCAGCCGCTCATCGCGGCCCCTCCCCCAGGGGTTGCGTCACCTTCCATGTTCCATCCACCGGCGACGCCAGCCATCCCTCCGGCAACGCCCTGTTCATCCGCGCGTTCACAAACTCCGTTCGCATCGTCGAGCCATCCCGCATCACCAACTCCGTCCCCCGCAATGCCAAGCCCGGCGTTGCCAGCAAAACGCTGAACTCGGACATCAACCGCCGCGCGCCCTCGCCCCGCGGCCGGAACCGCAGCCACTGCACCCCGTTCGTCGCCCCCTCGCCCAGCAGCTCAAACCGGTTCGTGAACCCCGCCGCGTCCCTCGGGAAGCCCCCCTCCAGCAACGCCAGCACGTCGCCGGCCGGGCCCGACGCCATCGCGGCCACCGGATACCGCTCCGCCCGGCGCAACCCCGGCGACATCACCCACAGGTCCGTGTCGTTGCGAAGCACCACCGAGCGCGCCGGCTCGCCCAGCTCCCAACGAAACCGCGCCGGGGCCTCGAACCACACCCGCCCCCGCGCCTCCAGCGGCCCCGCCAACGCCTTCAAGCGCCGCGTCTGCACGAAGTCCGCCGACCACGTCGCCACGTTCGTCTGCATCGACAACCACCGCGCCAGCACGTCCTCCGCCCCGGCCGCCCGCACCCTGCCCACGCCGCACGCCCACCACGCCAAGGCCAAGGCCCACGCGAACGCCCGCAACCACGCCAACCACGCCGCCGTCCCGCCGCCCCGCCCGCACCCACATCCCATCATCGCGTCGCCTCCCCTTCCTCCGGCCCTGCCCACACCGGCACAAAGTGAAACCATTGCTCCGGATGCTGCCGCAGCAAAGGCTCAAAGGCACGCAGGATGCCCCGCGTCAGCGCCGCCCGCTCCTCCCGCGACGCCAGCTTGGCCCGCTCGTAGGGCACGGCAGCCAGCGCATCCGCCCGGTACCAGCCCCCCTCCCGCACGATCACCACCGGCAACACCACGCACCCCGACGCCCGCGCCAGGTCCGCCGCCGCGCCGCTCGCGTCAAACGGGCGCCCCATCCATTCCACGCGCGTCCGATGCGATGCCATCGGCCGGTCCACCAACAGCGCCACCACCCCGCCGTCCTGAAGCCGCCGGATCACCTCCACGAAGGCAAACGGGTCGGTCCCCACCACCAGCGTGTCCGTCCCCTGCCGAGCCCGCGCCGCCATCCGCGCCTCCGTCAGGCCCGCGCCCGGTTCCGGGGCCGTGAGCACCAGCGGCCGCACCCCCATGCGCCGCAGCACCAACGTTCCCAGCTCCCAGTTGCCCAGGTGCGGCGTCACCAGCAACACCCCGCGCCCCGACCCCACCGCCCCATGGAAATGCTCCCATCCCGACCCCAGCCGCACCTCGTCCTCCGACACGCGCCCGGCCTCGTGCCGCAGCAGGTCCACGACCTTTTCCGCGAAGCACCCAAGGTTCGCGCGCGCCACGCGCCGCGCGTCCGCGCCCGGCCCAAGCAGCGGGGCCACGTTGGCCTCCACCACCGCCAGGCGACCCGGACGCAGTCGCGCATACAAGCCCGCCAAGCCCCGCGCCAACCAACGCCACGCCGCCGGGTTTCCCTTCCCCGCCAACCACGTCCCCGCCCGCCACGCCGCGCCGCCATACAACGAGGACGGCCCGGCTCCGCCGCCTTCCCGGCCTTCCGCCCTGTCGTGGCCGCGCCCCTCGTCGCCACACCGTTCCTTCCCGCGACCCTCCAATGCCCACCACAACCCCGGCATCAACCCCAAGCACGACACCAGCACGCAGCCCACCCCCAGCGCGCACACCAAGTCCATGCTCGCGAGCCCGGCGTTGCTGCTCCATGCCAACGAACCAAACCCCGCGATGTTCGCGCCCGCGCACAACACCAACGCCCGGCCCGTCGTCCGCCACAGCCGCCCCGCGTCGGCGCCGTGCCGTCGCAATGCCCACTGCACATGGATCGTCGAGTCCACCGACGACCCCAGCAGCAACGGCAAGGCCACCAGGCTCAGGAGGTTCCACTCCAGCCCCACGCACGCCATCACGGCCACCAGCAACGCCAAGCCCAGCGACAGCCCCGCAAACCCCAGCGCCACCTCGCGCCAGCGCCCGAACGCCAGCCACAGGCACGTCCCCAGCATCAACCCCGTGCACCCCGTCAACACCGCCACGCGCCCCTCCACACGCCGCATCAACGCCGGGGCCAAGCCCTCCCAGCTCGCCAGCCACATCCCGTCCGGCAACGACGCCTTCAACCGGCCCCGCCCCTCCGCCGTTGCCACCTCCACCATGCCCGCCGACACCCACCGTCCCGTCGCATCCCGCGCCACCGCCTGCGACGTCACCCAGCGCGCCCAAGCGTTCGTCGGCCACGGGCCCGCCCCGTTCCTTCTTTCGTCCGCCCCTTCGTTCGTACCCCCACCCAACCTCGCCCACCGTCCCAAGACCGCCCGCGTCAAACCCATCGCCTCGCCCGTGAACCCCGCGCCGCGCGCCGACCCCTCCAGCGCCGCCGCGCGCGACGCCAGCGCCGCAGCCACCGCCGCGTTCGTCCCCGCCCGGTCCGGCCTCGGCCAAAAACCCGACGGCACCAGGAACCCCAGCGCGTCGCCCCGCCGAACCGCCCCGTGCAACGCCGCCTCCGCCGCCTCCCAGGCCCGGCCCATCGACGCCAGGTCCTCCCCCGCCAACACGAGCCATGCCGTCTCCCGCGTCCGCCCCGTCGCCTGCTTCCACTCATCCATCGTGGCGTAGGCCTCGCTCTGGCGCGGCCGCAGCGGGTCGCTGCCCGGGTTCATCCTCGGAACACCCCGCACCGCCAACACCAAGACCACGCCCGCCACCACCCACGCCGCCGGACGCCACCCTCGCGCCACCGGCACGCGTCCGTCCGACGCACCCGACGCCGGCGGCCGACACCACCGCATCGACAACGGCAGGAACACCCCCAGCATCACCCACGCGCCCACCGCCAGCCCCATCGCCGTCAACGCCCCAAGCTGCGCCAGCCCCGGCAACCCCGCTGCACCCAGCATCAGGAACGTCGCCGCCGTCGTCGCCGCCGACCACCCCACGCCCGGAGCCACCTCGCGTCGCACCGCCGCCACCCCGCGACCTGGCTCCGACGCAAACTCCTGATACGCCACCAGCCCATAGTCCACCGTCAGCCCCATCAACACGGCGGCGAACCCCACGCTCACCACGTTCAACGTCCCCAGCACCAGCCCGCCCAACGCCAGCGTCAACCCCAGCGTCAACACCAGGCACCCCACCAACAACACCACCGGCCGCCAGCTCCGGTGCGCCCACCAAAACAACAGCCCAATCAAACCCAGCGTCGCCACCACCGAGCTTCGCAGGTCCCCTTCCATTCCCGTCCCAATCTCCGCCAGAAACGCCGGGCCGCCCGTGAACGCCACCGACACGCCTCCCGAGCCCAACGCCCGCGCCGCCTCCCCGCGAACCCGCCCAATCCACGCCGCCGCCGCCGCGTGGTTCATCCCTTCCATCGGCGGCTCCACCCAAACCATCCGAAGCCGCCCCCCGTCCCCCTCGAACAATCCGTTCCCGTCCGTCATCCCGGGCATGCGCCCCTCCATGCCCGGCAATCGCGTCAGGCCCAGCGGGTCGTTCCCCACCCGCGCCAGCTCCAGCGGGTCCAGCGACGTAGCCAATGTCTCCCGCGCGGCGGACAGCGCCTCGTTCACGCGCCCCGGCCCCAGCCCTTCCGCCATGGCCGCCAGGGATTCGGGCGGTTGTTGCAACCACAGCCACGCGAGGTTCTCCGCCGCCGCCTCCGCATCCATCTCCGGCGCGCGCCAGCGCACCGAACGCGCCAGGTCCGGCCGCGCCTCCAGAGCCTCCGCCACCACCCGCGCGGCCCTAGACGCCACCACCGCGTTCGTCGCCCGCAGCATCACCGCAAGGTCCCGCGCCCCCGAGAAGTGCCGCTGGTGCACCTGCAAGCCCCGCGCCTCGGGAAGGTCCGCGGGAAGCAACGCGAGGATGTCCGTGTCGAACCGCAGCCGTGCCAGGCCCAACCCAAGGAGCAGCGCGCCCACCACGACCATCCACCAACGCCCCCTCATGGAACGGTCCCCTCGACGACCTCGCCCGTGGCCTCGTTCGCAAGCCTCCAGCCCGCGCCCGGCAAGGTGCCTGACGCTTCCAGTCGCCACGGCGACCCCGCCGGGGGACGCGATGGCGGCATGTCATCCAACAGGAACCACGGCACCCGCGACGGCGGTTGGCCGCGCCCGCCCGCCACGCCGCGGCGCATCGTCGTTTCCAGCGTCCAACCCGAGGGCCCTCGCCGCGCCGTCAGCCACGGCAGGCCCTGCTTCCCGAACTGCACCCACTGCCGCCCGTCCACGTGGCGCGCCACGCTCAGCTCCCCCATCAGCTCCGGCGCCTTCGCCGACGGCCGCCACACCACTTCCGCCTCCCGCACGCGCCACCCGGGCTGCGCGAGGTCCAGCGGGGCCATCACGGGAACGGCACAGCCCGCCCCAGCCCACGCCACGGCCGCCACCGCCCACCACGCGCCCGCGCCGCCCGTCCTCATGACGGCGCCCCGATGCCCGGCGCGAACGAGATGCGCGGCATGAACGGCCGCCATGCCTGCAGCCGCACCAACCAGAAGAACACGCGCATCCTCCACCGCAGCCGCCACCCCCCCTCCAGCTCCCCCGCCAACACCGCGTTCACCGCCGCCGCCAACCCCCACTTCTGCCGCGGCTCCAGGAACAGCTCCATGAACGGCGTCGTGTAGAAGTTCTCCACCATCTCCGTGTACAACCCCATCGCCCCCCGAACCCGGCGCTCGTACCCCGGCATCAATGCCGACCCGTCGTCGCCCCGCTCCAGGCTCCCACGCACCGCCTCCGCCGCCAGCCGCGCCGAAAACATCGCCAGGAACACCCCGCTCGAAAAAATCGGGTCCACGAACCCCGCCGCATCCCCCACGCGCACCACCCGGCTCGACCACAACCGCCGGTTCTTGTAGCTGAAGTCCCCCGCCGTCCGCAGCGGCCCCGCCGGCCGCGCACGCGCCATCCGCGACGCCACCGCCGCGTTCGCCCGTACCCGTTCCCAGAACATCGCCTCCGGCTTCGCCCCGGCCCCGTTCCCCTCCCGCGCCGAACGATCCATCACCATCCCCACGCTCACGCGCGACGCCCGCCCCTTCTCGGGCAACGCCAGCGGGATCATCCAAAACCACCCGTCCTCCATCCGCAGGATCACCGTGTCCCCCGCCGCCTCGCCCGCGTCCACGTGCACCCCCTCGAAGTGCCCGTACACCGCCCACTTCCGCAGCCGCGGGTTCCAGTCCCGCAACCCCTCCGCCGACCCCGTCAGGTTGCCCTGCCCCGATGCATCCACGACGAAGCGGCCCTCCTGGCAAACGGCCGTACCGTTGGCATCCCGACCCGTCACCCGAATCGCCCCCCCAACCGTCTCCAAGCGCTCGACGGACACCTCCTCGCGAACCTCCGCCCCGCACGACGCCGCATGGCGAAGCAACAGCTCGTCAAACCGCGACCGCTCCACCTGAAACGCCTCCGTGTGACGCGTGAACCGTCCCGACCGAAACACGAAGCCCGTCCCCTTGGAACCGTTGCCCAGGTGGAACTGCGCGCCGCGCTTCAAGGGAAACCCGGCCTCTTGGAGCTTCGGAAGCACGCCCAGCTCCTCGAAGATCGCGTGGTTGTAGGGCAACAACGACTCGCCGACGTGGAACCGCGGGAACCGTTCCTTTTCGAGCACCACCACCCGAAGCCCGGCCTGCGCAAGGCACGTCGCGGCGCACGACCCCGCAGGGCCACCCCCGATCACCACCACGTCATGCCTGGGAACGCTCACGCGTGACAGCATGGGGCCGCCCCGTGAGCCGGGACAAGCGAGGAGCGGGGACGGGACGGATCCGCCGAATGCGTGAGGCATCCATGGGATGCAAGGGCCACACAACCCCACCGTCCATCGCGGGATTGGGGTGCATCGAAACGAGGTCGGTCACCGATTCCACCTGCTGGTTCTCTCGGGCCTTCCATCGCCACGGCACGTGGCAGAGGTGGGGGGGCCAGTCGACCGACGGGGCGAGTGGACCAACGCCCGGCGCTATCCCACCCACCAGGACGCAACCCAGCGGGTCGCAAAGGCCATCAGCCACGCCAACGTCGTCATGTAGGCCACCTGGAAGATCGGCCAGCGCCATCCGTTCGTCTCGCGGCGCACCACCGCCACCGTGCTGACGCACTGCATCGCGAACACATAAAAGACCATCAGCGTCAGACCCAACGTCGTCGTGTACACCGGGCTGCCATCCGGCCAACGCTCGCGTTGCATCCGCTCTGCCAAGCCCAGCACGGCGCCACGGTCCCCCGCGTCCGTCTCCCCGGCGTTGTACACGACCGACATCGTGCTCACGAACACCTCGCGCGCCGCAAACGACGCCACGATGCCAATCCCCATCTTCCAATCGAAGCCGAGCGGCCTCAGCACCGGCTCGATCCATTGCCCCAGCCGCCCGGCCATGCTGTGCCGCAACGCCGCGCCCGACTCCTCGCGGTCCAAACGGACAACCTCGTCGCGCGCAGCGCCGGCTACCACCCCTGCCTCGTCGCTGGAGCGCACCTGCTCGACCGCCCTCGCCACCACCTTCGCTGACGCATCCGGCGGGACGAGGCCCGCAACCCGAACCACCTCCGCGCGACGGGCATCAAACGCGGCCGAGGCGGCCCCATCCCGGGGAAACGTCACGAGAAACCACAGCAGGATGTTGATCCCCAAGATCACCGTTCCCGCCTTGCGCAGGAACAGTCGCGACCGGTCCCACATGTGGCGAAGCATCACCGACGCGACCGGCCTACGGTACGGGGGCAGTTCCATCAGCAAGGGCGGGGGCTCGCCCTTCAGCAACGTGCGCTTGAACAACCACGCCATGCCGAGCGCCCCGCAGATGCCCAGCACGTACATCCCCGTCAGCACCAACCCCTGCACCAGCGCCCCGCCGCGAATGCAGGCCGCAATCAATACCGTGTAAACCGGCAGCCGCGCCGAGCAGCTCATCAACGGCGCCACCAGGATCGTCGCCAACCGGTCCTGCGGCGTCTCGATGGTGCGCGTCGCCATCACCCCGGGGATCGCGCACGCAAACGACGACAACATCGGGATGAAGCTCTTCCCATGCAGCCCCACGCGGCTCATCAGCCGGTCCATCAGGAACGCCGCACGGGCCATGTAGCCCGTGTCCTCGAGCAGGCTGATGAACAGGAACAACAGGCAGATCTGAGGCAGGAACACCACCACAGACCCCACCCCGGCCACGACGCCCCGTGACAGCAAGTCGTTGAGGTCCCCGGCCGGCATCGCGCCGCCGACCCATCCCGCCGCCGCCTCCACGGCCGACTCGATCCAGCCCTTCGGCCATTCCGCGATCCAGAAGATGCTCACGAACAACGCCAGCAGGATTCCCGCGAAGATCAACGGCCCCATCACCCGGTGAGTCACCACGCGATCCACCCGGTCCGACCACGTCTCCCCGGGCGGCGCCGTCTCGCGGGTGACCGCCATCTGGATCGCCGCCACACGGGCGTAACGCGCCTCGATCGCCGCGCTCCGCCAATCCGTTCCCGCCGCCTCCAACCGCGCCCGGGCCTCCCGCACGCCCTCCAGCAGATCCGGCGGAAACAGTCCCGGCCGCGACTCATGGGTCCGGTCGTCCGAGATCAACAGCAACGCCTCCGCGGACGCCAGCCGCTCGCGCTGGGGATGCAAGGCCACCAACCGCGCCTGCAACGCGCGCGCCTCCCGGCCAAACACCTCGGGCAGCTCCGTAAAGCCCCGGGGGATGACCCGCGTCGTCCCGCGGGCCGCCTGTGATTTCAACGCCGCCGCAAGATCCGCCACGCCCGTCCCGTCGCTGGCCACCACCGGGAAGACCGGCACGCCGAGCGCGGCCGACAACGCCTTGTCGTCCACCTCCTGCCCGGACGCCCGCGCCACGTCCACCATGTTGAGCACCACGAACACGGGATGCCCCAGCTCGATCACCTGCGTGGCGTAGTACAGGTTGCGCTGCAGGTTGGACGCATCCACCACCACCAGGACCCAGTCCGGCGCGGCCACCTCAGGCTCGCGTTGGAAGAGGACATCCCGCGCCACGCGCTCGTCCGGCGACTGCGGGCTCAGGCTGTACGCGCCCGGCAAGTCCAGCACCAACACCGGATCGCCCCCGGCCGTCCCCAGCAGCGCGCCCTCCTTCCGCTCCACGGTCACGCCCGCGTAGTTGCCCACCTTCGCCCGAAGGCCCGTCAAGGCGTTGAACAACGTCGTCTTCCCGCAGTTCGGGTTGCCCGTCAGAACCACCAGGAACGGCCTCGCGGCCTTGCCATGCGCCCTCATGGCTGCCGGACCATCACCCGGTCCGCCTCATGCCGCCGCAAGGAAAGATGGTAGCCACGCACCCGAATCTCGACCGGGTCCCCCAACGGCGCATACCGCACCATTTCCAAGGGCGTGCCCACCAAGAGCCCCATCTCGAGGATGCGGGCGCGATGCTCCGGCTGGATGTCGATGGCCGTGACCACGCCGCGCTCTCCGGGCTGGAGGGAAGACAACGGCCTCGCGTTCATGAATCGGAAGGGTGCCGGCGGCCGGGCGGCGCTTCAGGCGGGTAGGCTCATGCCCACGCCGGACGTTCCGAGGGGCTCGACGAGGATGACGTCGGCCAGCCGGGCGCTTACGCCCAGGCGGGCATTGCACACCTGGCAAAGGACGTGGGAATGGAGGCTGATGACCCGAACCCGCTGTTGTTCTCCAAACCCCATCTCCCGCAACCGCTGGTTGGTCTCCGCCGTCCCATCCAGCCGCCGCACCACAAACACCCCACCCGCCGCCACCCGGCTCAGCGGTCGCCAAGAGGCGGACGCGGACACAGAGCCGTTGCCCGCAGGACCCGTTGGAATGGAGGCGTCGCGCACCATGCCCCACGCTACGAACGGTCCCGTTTTGGCGACAAGGCACCCCGTTGTCGCCCCCTTGCCATCCTTTGTTGCAACCTTGTCTGCGGCCGAGCCCGACGTTGCGGTCCCCGGCAACGCTGGTACGGTGCCGCCAAGCGTGGACGCCCTACAGCGTTCCGTGAACGATTCCACCGCAAAGTCATCACTGCACCATGGCGCACGAACTCGCACCCCTCCCATATCCCAAGGAAGCCCTTGAGCCGCACATCGATGCGCTCACGATGGAGATCCACCACGGCCGCCACCACAAGGCCTACGTGGACAACCTCAACAAGGCCCTCGCCGGCAACGCCACGCTCGAGGCCAAGTCCATCGAGGCCCTCATCGGCGACTTGGCCGCCGTCCCCGACGCCATCCGCGGCCCCGTGCGCAACAACGGCGGCGGCCATTGGAACCACACCTTCTTCTGGAACCTGCTCGCCCCGGGCAAGGGCGGCGCGCCCTCCGGCGACCTCGCCGCCGCCATCACGGCCACGTTTGGATCCTTCGACGCCTTCAAGGAGAAGTTCGAGGCCGCCGGGCTCGGGCGCTTTGGGTCCGGATGGGCTTGGCTCGTCGTCAACGGCGGCAAGCTCGAGGTGGTCTCCACCCCCAACCAGGACAATCCCCTCATGAGCAAGGCCATCGCCGGCGTCGAGGGCAAGCCCATCCTCGGCATCGATGTCTGGGAGCACGCCTACTACCTGAAGTACCAGAACAAGCGCGCCGACTACCTCAAGGCCGTCTGGAACCTGGTCAACTGGGACAAGGTGGCCTCCCTCTACGCCGCTGCCCGCTAGGCCACGTCCCCGCATTCCCTCCCCACACCGAGGGGCGGCCCCAAAGGCCGCCCCTTTTTGTCCTCGCACACCCACCCAACGCCCACCCAGCCTCTCCCACACACGTCATGCGCATCGGCATCATCAGCGACACCCACGGCCACCTCGACCCGGTCGTCCGAACCCTGTTCCAAGGCGTCGATCACATCCTGCACGCGGGCGACTTCGGCTTCGCCTCCATCCTTCTCGAGCTCGAGGACATCGCCCCTGTCACCGCCGTCCTCGGCAACACGGACGACCCCGGCACCGGCTACAAGGAGCTCGAAACGGTCCAGCTCGGCGGGCGCACCTTCGTCCTGCACCACGTCGTGGATCCCGGACACCTCACGGAGCGCCTGCAACTCGCCCTCCTCCATCACTCCCCCGACGTCATCGTTTACGGGCACACCCATGAGGCCCACCACGAGGTTCGCGATGGCCGCCTCTTCCTCAACCCCGGCTACGCCGGACGTCGCAAGGGCACCGAACACCGCTCCGTCGCCATCCTCCGCATCGAGGACAACGTCGAGATCGACTTCATCGCCCTCGACTAATCCGAAGGGCATCGGTTCCGCAGAACCGCCGCCGGAAGCCACCCGGCGTGCACGCTGAGCCGGAACGATTCAGTTGGGAGGGAAGTGATTGCGAAGCAGATGCTTCCGCAGGCCGAGGAGTGAGCGAGGCGCGGGCCGGTGCGAGGCCCGTAACGAACGAATGACGAAGGAGTTGCGGGAGCAGATCGAGCAAGCACGACCGATCCAACTGAATCGTTCCGTATAGGATAACCGGAGTTGGCTG
>JBJSZF010000207.1:0-1238 GCA_046090125.1 Verrucomicrobiota bacterium | reverse complement strand
GCGTTCGTGATCAGCGTGGCGACGGCTACCAGGGCATAGACCGGCAGCAGGTGGACGGCGATGAAAGTCAGGATTTCCATGGGTTCGCCTTTTGGAGCCCGGGTGCGTTCCGATGAACAACCCGGATCCGTTCGGAGGAAGGCCCTACCATGGCTGAAGCAGATTCCTCAACTCGAAATCTTGGCCACGAGATGCGGGAAGCGAACCCAAGGCCGCGATGGGGTAGCCCGTGGTGAGGGAAGCGACACCACCGCATGTGACCGCCATGTGAACCGGTATCCCTGCCGGGAGGACGTACGGCTGCGGCGGCGGCATCGATGCCCCGAGGCCGCTGGCCTACCGGGGCTTGAGCTGGGGGAAGAGGATGACGTCGCGGATGCTTTCCTGGCCGAGGAGCATCATGCAGAGGCGGTCGATGCCGATGCCGATGCCGCCGGCGGGGGGCATGCCGTGCTCGAGGGCGACGAGGAAGTCCTCGTCGAGCTTTTGTTGCTCGCCGCCGGCCTGGTGCTCGAGGCGTTCGCGTTGCTCGACGGGGTCGTTTTGCTCGGTGTAGCCGGGCGAGATTTCCTGGCCGTTGATGCAGCACTCGAAGACCTCGACGGTGGTGGGGTCGTCCGGGGAGAGCTTGGCGAGGGGGACGAGCTCGCGGGGCAGGTGGGTGACGAACGTGGGCTGGATTAGGGTGGGCTCGACGAGCTTCTCGAAGACGGCCCCGGTGACCTCGAAGTCCTCGTACCCGGCGGCGATGTCGCCGGCCAGCTTGAGGTCCTCGACGGCGCGGCGGCGGCGTTCCTCCGGGGTGACGCGGAACCAGTCCTCGCCGGCCTTCTCGCGGACGAGGTCCTTGTAGCGGGCGCGGCGCCACTGGCGGAGGTCGATGGTCTTGTACACCTCGCCCTGGGGGGTGCGGTGCTCGATGACCTCGGTCCCCAGGGTGGCGCGGGCGACGTGGCGGATGAGGGACTCGACGGTCTCCATCATGGAGTCGTAGTCGCCGTAGGCCTCGTAGGCCTCGAGCATGGTGAACTCGGGGTTGTGGCGGCGGGAGAGGCCCTCGTTGCGGAAGTTGCGCCCGATCTCGAAGACCTTGTCGATGCCGCCGACGAGGAGGCGCTTGAGGTAGAGCTCGAGGGCGATGCGGAGGAAGAACTCGCAGCCGAGGGCGTTGTGCCAGGTCTTGAAGGGCTGGGCGGCGGCCCCGCCCGGGATGGCCTGCATCATGGGCGTCTCGACCT
>JBJSZF010000206.1:0-3846 GCA_046090125.1 Verrucomicrobiota bacterium | reverse complement strand
GGAGGCACCGACGGTCCTGGGGAACGTGCGCGGGCCGGAGGGGGTCTTGAGGTCGAGACGCACGCGGGCCCCGATGGCAGAGCGATTGGCGCGCGTTCCGACGAGGTGGAGCGTGACCCACTTGTTGGACGAGCCGGGGTTGAGGAAGAGGGCATTGCGGGCGATGTCGCCGGAGTAGGCCCCGCCAAGGCTCACGTACACGTCCTGGTCGCCGTCGTTGTCGAGGTCGGCGAAGGAGACCTCGTGGCCCTTCTGGAGGTGGCCGGTGCCGGTGGCGGTGGTGACCTCCTGGAAGCGTCGGCCGCCATCGTTCCGGAACATGCGGTTGGGGATGAGGGTGGCCAGGTCGGGGTCGCCGGTGGACAGGTAGAAGTCGAGCCAGCCGTCGTTGTCGAGGTCGCCAAACGAGCAGCCCATGGTGTGGCAGACGCGGCGGAGCCCGGCCTCGGCAGTGAGGTTGGTGAAGGTGCCGTTGCCAAGGTTCCGGTAGAGGCGCGGGGTGGAGCCCTTGGAAGGACGGTGGAGGTAGTCGTCGGCGACGTCCCCCACGTGGTTGATGCCATACCCGCAGGCGAAGAGGTCCTCCCAGCCGTCGTTGTCGTAGTCGAAGAACCACGTGGCGAAGCTGAAGGCGGGCTGGGTTACGCGGGCCTCGACGCTGACGTCGGTGAAGGTCCAGCGGGGGAACTTGCTGGCGGGAGCGTTGGACGCCGAAGGGGCGGGGCCATCGTTGCGCAGGAGGACGTTGGGGCCGGCGCGCACGGAAAGGTAGATGTCGGGGTCGCCGTCGTTGTCATGGTCGGCGACGGCGACGCCCCTGACGAAGAGCTTCAGGGCGATGCCGCACTCGGCGGCGCACTCGGTGAAGGTCCCGTCGCCATTGTTGCGGAAGAGCTCGCAGGGGTCGGGGTCCTTGGGGTCGGTGGTTTCGTTGCCCACAAAGAGGTCGAGGTGGCCGTCGAGGTTGAAGTCGAGCCACCGACAAGCCTGGGTGGGGTGGGCGCGTAGGACGCCGGCCTCGTCGGTGACGTCGGCGAACGTCCCGTTTCCGAGGTTGCGGAGGAGCGAGCCGGGGATGCGCCCGGGATTGCCGAGCCAGGCGCCTCGGGGGATCCACACGTCGAGGAGCCCGTCGTTGTCGTAGTCGGCGGGATAGATCTGGAGGCCGCCCAGCAGGCCGACAAGGCCGGCCTCGGAGGTGCGCTCGACGAAGGTGCCGTCGCCGTTGTTGCGGTAGTAGCGCAACTGGCCATCGAGTCCCCACGAGGAGGCCATGACGTCCAACAGGCCGTCGTTGTCGAAGTCGTCGCACACGACGCCGCCCGCCAAGTCGAGGAGGTCGAGGCCGGCCTCGGCCGCGACGTTGGGAAAGCGGGGCATGGGATGCTCGGAGGCGAAGGTGTCGGGCGGGATCAGCCACTCCGACGGCACCTTGTCCGGGTATTCGCCGAGGGTCATGTAGGCGATGTTGAGGAGCCAGAGGGCGCGGGTGTCGGAGGGTTGCTCGCGGAGAAGTCCTTGGAGGACGTCGATGGCTCCCCTCGAGCCCCGGGACACCTTGTGGCGGGCGGCCTCGGAAAGGGGGAAGAGGCAGGAATCCGCCGTGGGCTTGCCGATGCAGTTTTCCTGCTCGCCGAGGCGGAGGAAGGCGACGGCGCGAGAGAGCTTGAGGTCGAACAGCGCCTTGGCCGGCAGCGAATGCGCGCCCGTGGCCAGCATTCGGTCCATTTCGAGATACACGTTCAGGGCCTGGTCGGGTCGGCCCGAGCGCAGGGCCTCGGCGGCCAGGTCGTAACGGATGCGGAGTTGGTCGTCGGGGTTGGTGACGCCCGGGAGGGTGGCCAACAGGGATTCGAGGGCCTTGTCATTGAAGAAGATGGTGGAACCGGCGACCCGGTCGGCGTGGATCTTGGCGAGGCGCTCGGCCATGCGGACGGTGCCCGGGTGACGCTTGCCCGGGGAAAGCGTGGCGCGGGGTGTCGGCGTGTAGCAAATCGGGTCGAGTTGGTAGGGGCCGGGAACGTCGGCGGCGTGGGATTGGTGGACGACGGGACGAAGGCCTGTGAGGAAAAGGGCGGCTGCACACAGCCCACGGAATGCCGTGCGGGAGACCTTTGCCAAGACGAGCGACATGGGCGCGCAGCCTTGCAGATCCCGGGCCAATTCAGGCTATAAATCTTTGTTTTGCAGATACTTGCGACGCCTGTGTGGCGGCGGCTTGTCGTGGGTGCGGCAAGGGCCTTCCAATCAGGGACTGAAACGTCGCCGGGACGTCTCGGGCAGGACGCCCACGGGAGGGTTGCCCGGGGTCAGGGGCGTCCGATCGGACCGACGCGCGCGAGGGTCATGCGGGGTTCGCGGGCGTCACGCGAGGCGACCAGGTCCACGCGGAACACGGATTCCCAGTCGTTCTTGCCCTCGGGGTCCACCCAGACTTGCGCCACGCAGAGGCTGCGGCCGTCCTCGGAACGCTGGGAATGGGTGTGGCGCGTGTTGCGGGCGTCGGGGGTGAGCAGGAGGCACTCGTGGTCGCCGTAGTAGGGCTTCACGGCGGCCTGCAAGGATTCTGCCGTCCATGCCTCGGCGTCCTCGCGGGAGGCGCTGGCAAGCAAGGCAAGCGCGGCGTCGGCCTCGCCGTTTTCGAGGGCGCGCAGGAAGAGGAAGACGCGGCTCCGGACCATGGCGAGGAAGCCCTGGGCGTCCCGGGTGACGTCCTGGGCAGCCTCCTCGGACCCGGGTGGGCGGACTTCCGGCTCGGCGGGCTTGGGGACGTGTCCGGGATCCCGCAGGCGTTCCCATTCCTCCATGAGGCTGGAATCCACCTGGCGCACCAGGGTGCGAAGGTATTCCTCCATTTCCTGGACGGGCTCCGTCTTGGCGTCGGGCGGCACGGTTTGGCGGAGGACCTTCCAGACGCCGGTGAGGTGGCGGAGGAGGACGCCCTCGGCGCGATGGAGCTCGTAGAGCTTGATGTAGTCCGAGAAGGAACGGAACGCCTCGAACATCTCGCGGGCGATGGACTTGGGCCGGACGTTCTCGGAACCCACCCATGGATGGGCCTCGGCGAAGGCGTTGAAGGTGTCGTACACGAACTCCCGGAGGGGCTTGGGATACTCGAGTTTCTCCAGTTCCTCCATGCGCTCGTTGTACTCCATGCCCTCGGACTTCCACTGCGCGATCTTCTCGGACTTCACCTTGTCGAGCTGACGGCGGAGGATGATGTCCGGGTCCTCGAGGATGGACTCGACGAGGGTCAGGAGGTCGAGGGCGTAGGAGGGGGATTCGCGGTCGAGGAGGCGGAGGGTGTCGAGCAGGTACAGGGACAGGGCCTGGTCCATGGAGAAGTCGTCGGGGAGGGCCAGGTTGACGCGGAGGTGCTTGGCGGCCCCGCGGGGTGGCAGCTCGACGATGCCCTTGGAGACCAGGGCGCGGAACAACTGCCAGGCGCGCTGGCGGAGGGCGCGCTTGGAAGCGGGGCCCTCGTGGCAATGGCGGACGATGGCCTGCATGGCGCGGCAGCCGTCGCCCTCGCGCGACAGGACGTTGAGGAGCATGCCGTGGCTGACCTGGAAGCGGGACTGGAGCTTCTCCGGCGCGGCGTCGATGAGGCGCTGGAAGGTGTTGCGGTCCCAGTTGACGAAGTTGCGGTCGGGGGGCTTGCGCTTGACGACCTTCTTGCCGTCGCGCGCCGCCTTGGCCTCGAGCTTGAGGTTTTCGACGACGTGTTCCGGCGCCTGGGCGACGACCCAGCCGACGTTGTCGTAGCCCTTGCGCCCGGCGCGCCCAGCCATTTGGTGGAAGTCGCGGGCGGTGAGGATGCCCACCTTTTGGCCGTCGAACTTGCAC
>JBJSZF010000205.1:0-1852 GCA_046090125.1 Verrucomicrobiota bacterium | reverse complement strand
CCGATGCCACGCCGAGGCCTGCGGCGCCTTCGCAGGACATGACGGCCGGCGGCCGATACCTCGGCGGCGACGCCCCGCTCCGCTCCTTTGCCGCCACCGGCAAGGGCCCGTGGACGGTCCATGTGCGATGGCCCGATGGCCGCCGTTCCATGGCGACCAGCGGCGTGTCGAACCAACTGTGCGAGGTCGCCCACGCCGCGTCCGATCCGCCCCCGGTGATGACTGGCCAGTCCCTCCCGCCGTTGTTCGAGGACGTGTCCGCCCGCTTGCCCGGGAGGACCCCGGCCGAGCCCTTCGATGACTTCCTGCGCCAACCCCTCCTCCCGCGCCGCATCGCCACCGAGGGCGGCGGCATCGCGTGGGCCGACCTCGATGGCGACGACACGGAGGAGTTGGTGCTCACCGCGACGTTCGGGGGCGACCTCACGGTCCTTCGCGCCCGGACAAACTTCACCTTCGAGATCGTCACCAATGTCCCGTCGCAACGCTGGCAACCCGCTGCCATGCCATGGGGGCGCCAACTGCTCCTCGCGGAATCCTCCTACACCGAGGGCACGCCCACCGGGCCGTCCCTCCGCACCTGGCCCGGGCCCGGCCCCACGCTGGCTTCCGGCGCGAACGCCACGGGCTGCATCGCGGCCGGCGACCTCGACGGGGACGGATGGGTCGAGGTCTTCGTGGGCGCGCGGTGCATCCCGGGCCGTTGGCCCAGGCCGCCGACGTCCGCGTTGGTTTCGCCCACCAACGGCGGGTTCGTCGTGCGCCAGGTCCTGACCAACGCCGGCCTCGTGACGGGCGCGGTGTTCTCGGACCTCGACGGCGACGGCCACGTGGAGCTCGCCATCGCCGCCGAGGGTTCCGAGCCGCGCTTCCTCCGCAGGGACGGCCCGCGCATGGAGCCGTGGGCGCGGCCGTTTGTTCTCGAAGGCGAAGCGTTGCCCAAGGACTCGATGTCGGGTCCGTGGACGTCCGTCACCACCGGCGACATGGACGGCGACGGCCGGATGGACGTGCTCCTCGGCAACCGCGGCCGCAACACCTACCACGAGGTCTTCGGATGGCCCTTGGCGGCGTTCCACGGGGACCTCGACGGGGACGGGTCCGAGGACGTCTTCATGGCGTATCGCAAGCCGGGCACGACGGACGAGGCGAGCCTGTCCTCGTGGCTTCCCGTCCATGGCCTCGGGACGTTGTCCGCCGCCGTGCCCGAGCTGCGCGAGCGGTTCCGGTCGCACCGAGCCTTCGCCGAGTCCGACCTGGCGGGCGTGCTGGGCCCGAACGCGACGCGGATGAAGCGATGGACGCTGCGTTGGGGCGACCCCGTGTTGTTGCTCAACCGAAGCAACCATTGGGACGTCCGGCCGTTGCCGCTGCCCGCGACGCTCTCCGTGTCCTGGGGCATGGCGGTGGCCGACTTCGACGGCGACGGGTTCGAGGACGTGTTCGTCGCGCAGAACGACTTTCACCAGAACCACGGCCAGACGCGGGACGACGCCGGCCGCGGGCTCGTGTTGTTGGGCGACGGCTCCGGGGGCTTCCGCCCCATGAACGCGCGCGAGTCCGGCGTCCGCATCGACGGGGAGGGCCGGGCCGTCGCGGTGGCGGACCCGGACGGCGACGGCAGGCCGGACGTGTTCGTGACGACACAGGAGGGCGGGGTGCGGGCCTTTCGCAACCGGGACGGGCAACCGGGCCTGCGGGTACGGCTTTTGGGGCCGCCCGGCAACGCTGCCGCCGCCGGCGCGCGCGTCCGTTGGATGGGCAGTTCGGGCGTCCTGGGACCGGCCCGCGAATGGCGCCTGGGCGGCGGGCATGGCGGAAGCGATGCCGCCGTCCGCGTGTTGGCGCGTCC
>JBJSZF010000204.1:0-2287 GCA_046090125.1 Verrucomicrobiota bacterium | reverse complement strand
AGCTCGGGGCTCCCCTGCCCCGGTGCGTCCGGGATCTCTACAAGAACGCCAAGGAAGTGCTGCGGGAGGACTTCGTGGTGCACGCGCCGAGATGGCGCGACAAGACGGAGGAATGGCCCATCCGCCATTACGCCCCGGCGGACCCCTGCGCCGCCATGACCTGGACCGAAACCAACCGCAACCTCCGCACCTTCTGCTTCGCCGAGGATCCCCTCGGCAATCACTACGTCATCCGGCTGGACCAGGAGGATCCCCCCGTGTGGGTCCAGCAACGCGGAACCGGGCGCATGACGTTTGTCTGCCCACGCTTCTCCGACTTCATGCGCGCCCCGCGCGAGCCGCGGCGCATCTCGCCAACCCCTGCCGCAACGCCCGATGGCCTCCCGTCGCCCATGACATGGAGGAAGTAGCCGCCGTGCCCCGCTTCCCGCTTCCCGCCCCCCGCCCGTCCAAGGCGAACCTTGAAATGCGCCGCCCAAGTGCGGGACGCTGCGCGCACAAGAGCCATGCCGATTGCAAGACCCCTGGACCTGGGCCGCCTCCGGGCGAGGCCCCTCGCGGAACGACGCAGCCTCACCGACGCCCTCGAGATCCTCGTGCCGCTGGACGCCTCGCTGCGTCCAGTCGCCCCCTCCGTCGAGGCCTCGGCGGCCCTCGCCGCCGACCGGATCCGCGCGGCCCGCGACCGCGACGCCCAGGTCGTCCTCATGTATGGCGCTCACCTCCTCCGCAACGGCGCGGCGTTGCTGGTCACGGACCTGATGGAAAAGGGATGGCTCACCCACCTCGCCACCAACGGAGCCGGCACCATCCACGACTGGGAGTTCGCGTGGCACGGGCGGTCCAGCGAGTCGGTCGAGGACAACGTGGCCACGGGCACGTTCGGGGCCTGGGAGGAAACGGGCCGCAACATCCACCTCGCCCTGATGTCCGGCGCGCTCCGCGGCGAGGGCTACGGCGTCGCCCTCGGCCGCTACATCCTCGAGGACGGCTGCGACCTCCCCGCGCCCGACATCCTCCAGTCCCTCGCCACCCAGTTCTCCGGCGACCCGCTGGCGTCGGCCGCGTCCGACCTCCTGTGGGCCCATGCGCGCTTTGAACTCGTGCCCGGCCGCAACGAGGTCCTCCACCGCTGGAAGCAGGCCAGCATCCTGGCCCAGGCCCGCCGCTGCGGCGTGCCCGTCACCGTCCACCCGGGCATCGGCTACGACATCATCGCATGCCATCCCATGTTCAACGGCTCCGTCGTGGGACGCGCGGCAGGCATGGACTTCCGCCTCTTCGGCGGGGCCGTCGATGGGCTCGACGGGGGCGTCGTCCTCTCCGTCGGCTCCGCCATCATGGCGCCCCAGGTCTTCGAGAAGTCCCTGAGCTGCGTCCACAACCTCCGCTTCCAGGACGGGCGCCCGCCCGTGTCCGGCCATTCCATCTTCGTCGTGGACCTCCAGGACGGCGGGAACTGGGACTGGTCCCAAGGGGAACCCCCCAAGGACAGCGCCGCCTACTACCTCCGCTTCTGCAAGAGCTTCTCCCGCATGGGCGGCGACATGCGCTACGTCCAGTCCGACAACCTCGCCTTCATCCAGCACCTCCACGCCCGGCTCGTCGGCCGCTGACCCCGCCATGGACGCCCGCCTGTTCCAGTCCCTCGTCGCCGCCTACCCACGCCTCCGCATCGCCGTCGTGGGCGACTTCTGCCTCGACCGCTACTTCGACATCGACCCCGCCCGCTCGGAGACGTCCATCGAGACCGGCCTCGTGGTCCACAACATCACGCGCGTCCGCTGCCAGCCCGGCGCCGCCGGCACCATCCTCAACAACCTCGTCGCCCTCGGCATCGGCCGCCTCCATCCGGTCGGCGTCGCCGGCGATGACGGCGAGGGCTGGCAACTCCTCCGCGCCCTCCGCAGCCAGGCCGGCGTCCACCTCGACCACTTCGTCCAATCCCCGGACCGCAATACGTTCACCTATACCAAGCCCCTCATTCACACGCCCGGCGAACCGCCTCGCGAACTGAGCCGGCTCGATCTCAAGAACTGGGACGCGACCCCGGCTGCCGTCTCGAACCGGATCGCCGCCCACCTCGGCGCCCTCGCCCCCAGCCTCGACGCCGTCATCCTCATGGACCAGGTCGACATCGCCGGCACCGGCGTGGTCACCGAACCCGTCCTCGCCGCTGTCCGCGATGTGGTCGCCCGTTTCCCGAACCTGCCCATCATCGCCGACAGCCGTCGCTCCCTCCGCGGATTCCCCCGGGTGATCTTCAAGATGAACGCCGCCGAACTCG
>JBJSZF010000203.1:0-4247 GCA_046090125.1 Verrucomicrobiota bacterium | reverse complement strand
CCGATGGTGGCGAGGGTGTTGAGGACGACGGGTTGGTGGTCCATGCGGAGGGCCTTGATGTCGTGCTCGACGTCGGCGGCGACCTGGGCGGCGCGGGCGAGGGGGGTGCCCTCCGGGAGGACGAGGGACACCTCGAACTCGCTGCTGTCGTCGGTGGGCATGAAGGTGAAGCGGGTCTTCTGGAGGAGCCACGGGATGGAGGCGACGCAGGCGATGCAGGCGAGCATGACGATCGCGCGGTGGCGGAGGGACCAAGCGAGGACGGCGACGTATAGGTCGGCGAGGGCGCGCATGAGGGGGCCGCCCTTGGCCTTGCGCTCGCGGGCGACGGGGTCGGCGGTGTGGCGGAGGAAGCGCGACGCCAGCATGGGGGTGAGGGTGAAGCTGACGACGAGGGACACGACGATGGAGAAGGCGACCGTCATGCCGTAGCTCGAGAAGAACATGGCGGTGCGGCCCTTCATGAAGGCGAGGGGCAGGAAGATGACGACGAGGGAGAGGGTGGTGGCGACGACGGCGAGGGCGATCTCGCGGGTGCCGTCGAGGGCGGCCTCGACGGCGGAGCAGCCGCGTTCCTCCATGACGCGGTGGATGTTTTCGAGGACGACGATGGCGTCGTCGATGACCACGCCGACGGCGAAGGTAAGGCCGAGCATGGTGGAGTTGTTGAGGGTGTAGCCCATCGCCTTCATGAGGGCGAAGGTGCTGATGATGGAGGCGGGGATGGCCAGGGAGGCGATGAGGGTGCCGCGGAGGTCGTGGAGGAAGGCGAGGACGGTGAGGGCGACGAGGCCCATGCCGAGGACGAGGTGGAAGGAGACCTCGTGGAGGTTGCGCAGGATGAACCGGGACTGGTCGCGGACGACCTCGACGTGGTAGTCGGGCGGCAGGAGGGGCTGGAGCTGGGCGAGGCGTTGCTTGACGGCGTCGATGAGGGCGACGGAGTTGCATCCGCTTTGCTTGCGGACGACGAGGGACACGGCGTTGGTGCCGTCGAGGCGGGACAGGGTCCGGGGCTCCTCGATGCCGTCGGTGACGGCGGCGACCTGGGAGAGGTAGATGGGCTGGCCGCCGGGGCTGGCGACGATGAGGCGCTCGAAGGCGGGGACGGTCTCCATGCGGCCGAGGGTGCGGAGGACGAGCTCGCGGCCGGATTGCTCCACGCGGCCGCCGGGCACCTCGACGTTCTGCGCGGCCAGTGCGGCCCGGACCTCCTCAACCGTGAGGCCATGGGCGCGGAGGCGGTCCACGTCGAGGTCCACCTGGACGGCCCGGATGCGCGTGCCGACGAGGTTGACGGCCCCGACGTCGGGGACGGTCTCGAGGTTTTGCTTGAGGACCTTGTCGGCGAGGTAGGTGATTTCCTTGAGGTCGCGCGGCGCGCTGACGGCGAGGGTGAGGACGGGGGTGGCATCGACGTCGAACTTGTCCACGATGGGGGTTTCGGTGCCGGGCGGGAGGCGGGAGAGGACGGTGTTGACCTTGTCGCGGACGTCCTGGGCGGCGAGGTCGCGGTTGCGCTCGTAGAAGAACTGGGCGGTGATGGAGGAGACGCCCTCGCGGCTGTTGGAGCTGAGCTCGTCGAGGCCGGGAATGGTGTTGATGATTTCCTCGAGGGGCTTGGTGACGCCGGTCTCGATTTCCTCGGGGGAGGCTCCGCGCAGGGTGGTGGTGACGGTGATGATGGGCAGCTCGACGTTGGGGAGCTGGTCGATGCCGAGCTGGCTAAAGGCGAACAGGCCGACGACGACGAGCAGGAGGTTGATCATCGTGGCGAACACGGGACGCCGGATGCAGAGGTCGGCCAGGCCCATGCCGGGGGCCTCGACGGGCGCGGGGGGGGGCGCGCCGGGGGCTGGGGCGTGGGGCTTCATGGGGCGGCGTCGCGGAGGGTGATGGCGGCCCCGTCGCGCAGCTTATTGAGGCCGGAGACGGCGACGACCTCGCCGGGTGCAAGGCCCCGGAGGACTTCCTGCCGGTCCTTGCGCACGCGGCCCACAACGACGTCCCGGGCGCGGGCGATGGAGTTGGAGACGACGAAGACGCGGCTGAAGCCCGAGGAGGTGACGATGGCGTCGAGGGGCGCGAGGACGGTGGGCACGTCGCGGGCGAGGACAACCTCGCCGCGCGCGAAGGTGTTGGCCTTGAGGGCGAGGTCCGTGTTGGTGACCAGCGCGCCGAGCGAGAACATGCGGGTGGCGGCGGACACCTGGGGGCTGATGAGGAAGACGGTTCCCTGGAAGCTCCGGCCGGGGAAGGCGTCCACCTCGAAGCGCAAGGGTTGGCCCTTGCGGATGTCGGGGGCGTTCGCCTCGGGGGCCTGGACGATGAACTTGAGCACGGTGTCGTTGACGACGCGGAACATCGGGGTGCCGGGCCGGACGAAGTCCCCGGCCCCGGAGATGCGCTCGGCCACGGCGGCGTCGAAGGGCGCGCGGATGCGGGAGCGTTGGACGTTGAGGCGCGCAACCGTCTCGGCGGCCTCGGCGGCCTTCACGGCGGCGCGCGTCTGGTCGGCGTTGGCCACGGCGAGGTCGAGGTCGGCGGGGGACGCGATGCCGTTGGTGCGGAGCTGTTGCTGGCGCGCGAGCTCGTGCTCGGCGGAGACGGCGGCGGCCTTGGCCTGGGCGACCCGAGCGGCGGCCTGGGCGGCAAGCGCGGCGTAGGAGTCCGTGTCCACCAACGCCAGCTCCTGGCCTTCCCGGATGCGGTCGCCGAACTCGACGAAGGTCTTCTCCACGGATCCCTCCACCTCCGCCGAGAGCGTGGCCTCGTCCCGCGCGAACAGGGTGCCCACGACGGGCAACGTGCGGTCCACGGGGACGGACTCGACGCGGGCGACGGAGATGGGGATGGCGAGGGCTGGGGCGTTGGGCTTCGGGGCGTTGGAGGGCGCGGGTGCGGTGCCGGGGCCACAGCCCGAGAGGGCGATGGCGGCGACAACCGGCAAGAGGGACGCGCGCGACGATGGCATGTCCGTTTGTTGTAACAGGCGGCGCGGCCCGGCCGGAAGCATGGAAGGCGGCGAGCGGGGAGCGGGGAGCGGCGGGGTCAGGCGAGGTTGACGGGGTCCACGTCGATGACGAGGCGGATGTCCTCGGGGAGGGTGGCCTCGGCCTCGAGTTGGGAGAGGGCGGTGGCGAGGCGGCTCATGGCCTTGAAGCGGACCATGACTTGGTGGCGGAAGTAGGACTCGGCCTTGAGCAGGGGCGCGGGCGCGGGCCCGGCGATGACGATGCCGGGCCACGAGCCCACGCGGCGGTCGAGTTCCTTGCGAATGTAGTCGGCGCTCAGGCGCACCTTGTCCTCGTTGCGGCCACGCAGGGTGAGGAGCGCGATGCGCGAGAAGGGGGGATACTGGAGGGCCTCGCGCGTCTCGACCTCGGCCTCGTAGAAGCCGGCGTAGTCGTGTCGGCGCGAGAACTGGATGGCGGGGTGGAAGGGCGTGAAGCTTTGGACGAAGACCTCGCCCTCGACGTCGCCGCGCCCGGCGCGGCCGCTGACCTGGGTGAGCAACTGGAACGTGCGCTCGCCGGAGCGGAAGTCGGGGACGTGGAGGCTGAGGTCGGCGTGGAGGACGCCCACGAGGGTGACGTTGGGGAAGTGGAGCCCCTTGGCGATCATCTGGGTGCCCACGAGGACGTCGATGCGGCCGGCGCGGAAGTCGCCGAGGATGCGGCGGTAGTCCTCCTTGCGTTGGAGGGTGTCGCGGTCCATGCGGGCGACGCGGGCCTTGGGGAAGATGCGGCCGAGGGTTTCCTCGACGCGTTCGGTGCCGAGGCCGGTGTAGCGGATGCCGGGGTGGCGGCACTCGGGCTTGGGGCAAGCGGAGGGTGCGGCCTCGGCATGGCCACAGACGTGGCACAGGAGGCGCATGGAGGCGCGGTGGAAGGTGAGGGAGACGCTGCAGTTGGGGCAGCCTGCGACGTAGCCGCAGTGCGGGCATTGCAGGGAGGTGGAGTAGCCGCGGCGGTTGAGGAAGAGGATGGTTTGCTCGCGTCGTTCGAGGCGCTGGAGGATGGCCTCCTTGAGGGCGGCGGAGAAGACGCCGGGGGTGCCCTTCTCGGCGCGGCGCGCGTCCAGGCGGAGGTCCACGACGCGGACGACGGGCAGCTTGTGGTCGGTGGCGCGGGCGTGGATTTCGAGGAGCCGATACTTGCCGTGACGGGCGTTCCAGTAGCTCTCGATGGACGGGGTGGCGGAGCCGAGGACGACGACGGCGCCCTCGCGGGCGGCCCGGACGACGG
>JBJSZF010000202.1:0-5759 GCA_046090125.1 Verrucomicrobiota bacterium | reverse complement strand
GGCCTGGGAAGTGCGCATGGACTTCTCGGCAAAGGCGGAACGGAAGGCGTCGTCACCGGGATAGACCGGGGACAGGGCGCGGACCACATGGCCCGGGGTGGCGAGGTGGCCGCGCCCTGTCCCCGGTCTATCCCGGTGACGACGCCTTCCGTTCCGCCTTTGCCGAGAAGTCCATGCGCACTTCCCAGGCCCGCAACAAGAAGGTCGTGCGCCACATCCTGTGCCGCATCGAGCAACGCCTCGGCGGCGCGGCCCTCGACGCCGGCAGCGACACCTTCAACCTCGAGCACATCCTGCCGGAAAACCCCGGCGTGGGCTGGGACGCCTTCACGGAGGCCGAGGTGGAGGCGCTCTCGGATCGACTGGGCAACCTCACGTTGCTGGCCACGGGCGCGAACCAGGACATCGGCAACGCGCCGTTCGCCACCAAGCGACCCACCTACGCCGCCAGCGCCTTCGCCATCACCCGGAAGGTCGCCGCCGACAACGCCGACTGGACCCCCGAACGCATCGCAGCCCGCCAGAACTGGATGGCCCACCAAGCCGCCACCCTTTGGCGCATCGACACGCCCAGCGCACTGCCCTGAGTCCACACGGGCGGTCGGCAACGAAGGCGGCCCGCCATCGCGTGCATCCGCCGCGAATCCCGCATGCCGCTACCGTGCCTCGTTCACCCAACGCGCCCAGGCATCCCAGACGGCGGGATGCTCCCGCTGAAGCGCGGCGAACGGATCCTCGTGCCTGCCCGTCCCCCGCACGCACCAACCGAGAAGCCCGTGGTCATCGGCCTCTTCAAGCTGCTGGATGAGATCCTGCGCATCGGGTTGGCCCGCATGAAGTGCGTCGTTCACACGGTTCCGGATCCGCCGATACGTGCTTTGCAGGCCCGACGCGAGGGCCTCGCGGCGGTCGAGGCGAAGGAGTTTCACCGTGGCGACGCCCATGGGCGACTCGACATTCGTGGCGACATCAAAGCGTGCCGTGATGTTTCCGGTGACAGGGTCAAAGTCGAGGTGCTGCCATGGGTCGTCCGACGTCGGGTTGACCAGCAATGGCTTTCCCTGATCCAAGGGAAACGCGTCCCCCTTCCAGCGACCACATTCCGTGCAGCACAGGAGCATGTTCGGCCACTCAAACATGCGCTGGGGGTAAGGCGTCTTGGGCCAGAAATGCTCGATGTCCGTCCCGTGGGAATCGACGCAGTACATGCACCGTTCCCGTCCTCCCGCCATGCGCTGGAGCACCGCCAAGGCCTCCTTCAAGGGCTGGGAACGGCGCGCCAACTTCCATGTCGCCTGCACATCCAAGGTGCCTGCCTTGAGGCGGGCGTTCGCAAGGGCCTGCTTTTTGCCCAATGCCTTTCGGACATCCCGCGACAGCTCAGCTCGGCGAATCCATCGCATGGATCAGGCTAAAGCTCGGGTTCGGGTGCCGCGAACATCTCCAGTTGGACGGCACGCATTTGTTCGTCCGCCGTGAGCCTTCCCCCCGCCCGTTGCTTCGCATGAAGCCTCGCAAGCTCGGCCCGGCCTTCGACGGCACGCGGCGAACGGGTGTTGGGAAGCCCAAAGGCCGGCGACAGCAAAATGGTGTCCGGCCGGGATGCGATCACCCTGCGGTACTCCTCCTCCGTGAGGCGGCGCGGTTCCTCGGCACTGCCGGGCTCCGGAAGGCGGAACAGGCCGTTGGGGTCCGCAGCCTGGCAAATGAGCGGGCTGTGCGTGGTAACCAGGAACTGGATCCTTGGGAAATGACGCGTCAGCCAGAAGCCCAGCTCACGCTGCCATTCGGGATGCAGGTGCGCATCCACCTCGTCAATCAGCACCACGCCGCTCCGGCGGATGACCATCCGGCCCGCCTTATCCTTCTCGGTCAGCGACTTCATCCCATAGGTCGCAATCAGGTGCCGGAGAATGTCGGCCAGAAGCGCCGCCGCCGCCCGGTAGCCATCGCTCATCTCGCTCCAGGCCAACTCCACGCCATTCCGGTCCTTGAGCCACAGCCCATCCGAGTCCACACGGTCCACGACAATCCCATTGGGCATCAGGTCGTCCCTCAGGAGTTCGAGGACCAGGTCCAGTTGCCCGGCTTCCTCGTCCCGCCCCTCCAGCTTTTTGTGGTGCAGCGACCGCAGCCACTGGTCCACCTCCGCCAACGACGCCGCCTCCTGGAACATCGTCACAAACCGTCCCGTGGCCGGCGCCACCATCTGCCGCGTGGCCTCCGGCGACGCCCCAAAGACACGCCGAAACGGCCCGTAGCCGCACGAAAACCATCCCGTGGCCTCCGACGACCAAATCGAACGATCCGGCGTCTTGTACGACTTGGGCTTCCCCGGCGGGATCGTGGACAGGAGCGTCGTCTCCTTCACGCCCGCCTGGAGCAGCACCTTCGCCGGGAACGGTTCCGCCGACGGATTCTTCCCGCTGTCCGCCAAGGCGTCGTCCTCCTCGGTGCGAACAATGTCCACCTGGATCGATGCCTCCTCCTCGCAGGCTCCCTCCCGGACCCACCGATGAAAGTTCTGGAGCGACCGCGCCGTCGCCCGGTCCAGCAATGCCACCGCCATCGCCTTGAGCAACGTGCTCTTCCCAGAACCATTGTCGCCCGTGATCACCGTCCACCCGGCATGGGATCCGTCCGGGCGCTGGAACGAAAAGTCCAGCTTCCCAAAACCTCGGATGTTCCGAATCAAAACTCTATCGATGTACATGCAACGCCAAAGATGCGGCCCAACCCGCGCCCGATCTCTCCATGGACATCGGAGCCAAGGGGGCGTGCAAGGCCAAATCACAGAGCGGGCGTGAGAGCTTCATACCGAAGGCGTGCGAGGACTGCCCTCATGACTCTAGGCTCACCATGATCCGTCGCAGAACGAGTTCGAGGGGATGCTGGGCATTCGCCATCGTCTCCGTCGCCCACGGGTTCGCATCATTGACGATGCCGCTGTCCCGGGCGATCGCCACGGACTCTTGGGTCTCCCACGGCATGTTGGTGATCGCAATGACCTCATTGCACTGGACCGTCGTCTCGTAGGGGTCCGCCCCCTCGCCTGCGATGCGACGTCGGGTCAACGGCTTTCCCTTGCCACAGGCCATGATGCGACTGCCGCTGACGGCGTTGCTGGACTGCCAGCGGATGGAAAGGCGGAAGAATTCCCCGAAGGGGGCCCCTTTTTGACGTTCGCTGAGAGAGGCGGCGCGATCCGCCGATGGACGCGGCCCCATGCAGCGCCCGAGGGATTCCATCGGCGCAAGCGCCCCAGGATGCGCGTTCCCCTGCGACATCCGCAGATCCAGAGATCCCGCCCGGTGGGGAACCGCACCCTGGGTCGGGCCGCTCCCCGTCCGTGTCGGCGCGCATCCTGGCCTTCCGCCCGAGCTTCCCCTTGGGCTCGGGGGACTCGCTGCGGATGAATTCGCTTGGGAGCGAAGGCGAGGCGACGCAGGCCCGTGTCAACGGAAGCCCGTCGTGTGGGCGTGGATCCATTCCACGTCCACGTTGCCGGGCGTGGGGACGCGCAACTGGGTATCCTGGCCCTTCCGCAGCACCGGGTTGGTGCGCGCGTCGCGCCACTTGTGGATCTCCGCGTGGCCGTCCGCGAACGCGAACGACGACGCGCGGTTGTGGTAGCTGGCGGGGAAGTCGATGACCTGGTATTGGCCCGGGCTGGCGGGCTTGCCCGACGGGGTGGCCACCCCCGCCATGCTCACGGCGAACCATCCGTCATTGATGCTGTCCTCGCGCTCGTCCACCACCACCCAGGTCCCCGAGGGACCCGGCTGCACCATCTCGGAAAGCTTGCGGAAGACGATCAGCCCGGCCGGGCCATCCCACGCCTCGGAGTTGTACCCCAGCCACCCGTTCATCGAGAGCGTCCGCACCCGGGGCATCGCGGCCTTGCTGCCGGGCACCAGCCCCACCGACGCGTCCGAGGGACACCGGTACGGCCGGTGCGTCTTCACGTACCGACCCAACTGCGCCCCAGGACCCACCAGGTTCAGCGTGTTGGTGTTGTCCGCGTTCGGCCCGCCGTTCACGGACCGCATGGTGCCTACCACCCAGTTGTCGAAGGGCGTGGCCGAGCCCGAGGCATTGCCACACACGCGCCCGTCGTGGTCCTCCGCGTACATCAGCCAGCCTAGCATCACCTGGCGGGTGTTGTTCATGCACTGGATGCCCTGGGCCTGCCCCTTCGCCCGCGACAACGCCGGCAGCAACATGCCCGCGAGGATCGCAATGATGGCCACCACCACGAGCAGCTCGATCAACGTGAAGCCGCCGCGCCGCTTGGATCCATCTTGCGGGGGAAAGGGATGCACCCCTCCCCCATGCGCCGCGCCGTCTGTCCCTGTCAAGCCGGGCCTGCCCGCATCCGACTCCACTTTCGCCTTTCCTTTCCCCCGCCCTGTCGTCACATCCTGCCCCTTCGTTTCAGCGCATGGAACAGATCGTCATCCTCGACTTCGGCTCCCAGTACACGCAGGTCATCGCCCGGCGCGTCCGTGAGTGCAACGTGTACTCCACCATCGTCCGCTACGATACGCCGGCGTCGGAGATCGCCGCCATGAACCCCAAGGGGCTCATCCTCTCCGGCGGCCCCTCCAGCGTGTACGCCCAGGACGCGCCGCTGCCGGACAAGGCGATCTTCAAGCTCGGCATCCCCGTCCTCGGCATCTGCTACGGCGTGCAGCTCCTCGCCCACTACCTCGGCGGCAAGGTCGAGCGCGGCGACAAGCGCGAGTATGGCAAGGGCAACCTCAACGTCGCCGACCCCCAGTGTGCCCTCTTCAAGGGCCTCCCACGCCAGCTCCAGGTCTGGAACTCCCACGGCGACAAGCTCACCCGCCTCCCCAAGGACTTCGTCGTCGTCGGCACGACCGAGAACTCGGACTACGCCGCCATCGAGAATTCCCGCCGCCGCTTCTTCGGCATCCAGTTCCACCCCGAGGTCGTCCACTCACCGCGCGGGCGCGAGATCATCGCCAACTACGTCCACGGCGTCTGCGGATGCGGGCGCGACTGGACCATGCGCAACTACGTCGAGCAGGCCACGGAGGACATTCGGGACAAGGTCGGCAAGGACCGCGTCATCCTGGGTCTCAGCGGGGGCGTCGATTCCTCCGTTGCCGCCGCCCTCATCCACCGCGCGATTGGCGACCAGCTCACCTGCGTATTTGTGGACCACGGCCTACTACGCCTCAATGAAGGCAAGATGGTCATGGAAATGTTTGCAGGTCGACTGCACGCTAAGGTTATCCATGTCGATGCGACCGAACAATTTATGGGCAAACTCGATGGCGTGGCGGATCCAGAAGCCAAACGTAAAATCATCGGCAAAGAGTTCGTAGAAGTATTCCAAGCCGAAGCTAAAAAGCTTTCTAACGCTAAATGGCTGGCACAAGGCACGATTTATCCTGACGTCATTGAATCAGGTGGCGCTAAATCTAAAAAAGCCGTCACCATTAAGAGCCACCACAATGTAGGTGGCTTACCAGAAACGCTAGGTCTAAAACTGCTTGAGCCATTACGCGATTTATTTAAAGATGAAGTACGTGAACTTGGTGTGGCACTTGGTTTGCCACACGATATGGTGTATCGCCATCCATTCCCTGGCCCTGGCTTAGGTGTTCGTATTTTGGGTGCTGTAAATCAGAAATATGCTGACTTGTTACGTCAAGCAGATGCGATTTTTATTGAAGAGTTACGCCATACCAAAGATGAAGCAACAGGCAAAACTTGGTACGACTTAACCAGCC
>JBJSZF010000201.1:0-19386 GCA_046090125.1 Verrucomicrobiota bacterium | reverse complement strand
GGTAGAAGCGTTCGTTGAGCAGCTCCACGTTGAAGATTTGCTCCCACGCGGCGTGGAGAGTGTCGAAGTCGGTGGGCTTGCCTCGGAAAACCGGACAGTAAAAAGGGGTGATTTTCGGTTAGGATTGTTGCTCGAACTGGGCGGGGGAGAGGTAGCCTAGGGCGCTGTGGAGGCGCTGGGTGTTATAGAAGCGGGCGATGGAGTCGAAGATCTGCTGGTGGGCGTCGGCGTGGGTCAGGAAGCGCGTCCGGTACACGAGCTCCAGCTTGAGGGTGGCCCAGAAGGATTCCATGGCTGCGTTATCGTAGCAGTTGGCCTTGCGGCTCATGGAGGGGACGAGTGAGGCGGCCTGGAGTGCGTCGCGGAAGTCGCCGGAGGCATACTGGACGCCGCGGTCGGAGTGGAAGAGGAGGCCCGTGGGGGGCCTGCGCTGGTGGCGTGCCATGGCGAGAGCATCGAGGACGAGCTGTGTGTCGATGGAGGCGCTCATGGCCCAGCCGACGATGCGACGGGAGCCGAGGTCCATGACGGCGGCGAGGTAGAGCCAGGGGTCGTGCTCGGTGGGGATGTCGGTGATGTCGGCGACCCAGACCTCGTTGGGGCGCTGGGGCGCGGGGAGGGCTGCGAGGCGATTGGGGGCGATGGGGTGGTCGTGGTTGCTGTCGGTGGCTTGGACGCGATAGCGGTCCTTCTGGCGGCCGCAAAGGCCGTTGCTGCGCATGAGCCTGGCGATGTGAAGGGCGGCATCCCTATTTCGCAGAGGAAATTGAGTCTAGCGAAACTCCATCACCGACCGTCTCGCGCCGGCTCGTCGGCAGGCAGATCGACAAACAGTTGGGGAAAATAGAATTCGAGGATCTTGGGCGGGAAGCCCGGCTGCAGGGGGCCCTTGGGGCTGGGCGAATCGACGAGGCCCTCCTGGAGGCCAAGCTTGATGATTTCGGCTGAGACCGTGGCCCCCTTGCCGGTGATCTCCTGCACGCGGGTCCGGGGAATCTGACCCTCGTCGATCAGGGTCCGCACGACCCGCATGAGTTCCTCCCGGTAGAGCTTCAGGTGGACGGTCTCAAACTGGAAGTAGCGCTCGACCCGGGTCCGCAAAGCCGGCAGACCGAGCAGGCCGCTCATGAACTGGATCTGGTCGAGCACGGTTTCGAGGAAGAACTGACAGAAGGCCGCGAGTCCGGCATCAGAGAGGTTTCCACGTCCGTCAAGGTCGTTACGTCGCCCGAGGTCTGCGGTTTGCAGGGAATCGTAGTAACGCTGTCGTTGCCGGGCCAGCCCGCGGGAAAGGGTCCACAATCCGCCGCCATCCAGGCCGTGATGGATCATCAGGGCCTGGGAATGGAGACGGATAACCCTCCCGTTGCCATCTCCAAAAGGATGAATCCAAGCCAGCCGGTGATGCGCCGCCGCAATCGCGGTGAGGCGATCCGTCTCGATGATTTCCCGGGAACCGTAGAACTGATGGAACCGGCCGAGGAATCGGGGAAGCGCGTCGAACTGCGGTGGCGTGTGGCGGCCCACGTCGACCATGTAGTCGCGCAGCCGGCCCGGCTCGATCCGATAAGCCTGCCCGCTCAAGGTCTCGGCCCAGTGGAGGGGCTCAGGGAGTCGTTGGTAGAATTCCTGGTGCAGCCAGCAGATAAACTCGGCCCCGTAGACATCCACGGTCTCCCTCGCCAGCCGGTCCACCATGAGCTTCTCCACCTCGATGTGGGCGAGGCCGAGCTGCTGGTGGTTGCGCTGGGTTGCGTCCGCCGAAAAGTCCTGTTTCAACGCCCTCGCGATGTCGCGGGGAGTGGTCTTGTGTCCTTCAATCAGGTTCGAGTAGTAACAGTTCATCTCCCGAACCAAAGCGGCGACCCGGCGCAGGACCTCGGGCGCGTGAACCTGCCCGGTGAGGCGGCCGGAGGCCGCCAAGATGTCGCAGGTCAGTTCGGCAAGCGTTTCCCGCCCTGCCACCGGCAGCAGGGGCTCCATCGAGGTCGGGCTCGCATACACATCCATCATAGAGAAATCCGAAAATCTTTCCGAAGATTGATTTCAGCGCATAACGTGCCTGTTATCGGCATATTGCGCAACAAAGGAACCCCTTGAACAGTCCGGTTCCGAAGATCCTTCCGAAAGTCAACGATGGGGACAAACCGGCCCGGCGACCTTTCGCCCCTTCGGCTTCATTCGAACACGCCTTTCAGGTAGGGGCGCATGACGTTGAGCACCCGGCTGACACGAGCGAACCGGCAGAGGTCCTCGGTCGTCACTTGCTTCTTTTTCCAAGCGTCCTTCAGCGCCTCGATGGCGGTCTTGGTGCCGATCTGGTTTCGGAACTTGAAGCAGTCAGCCACCGTCTTGGCGGAGTAGATTCGCACTGGCACTCCGGCGATGGTGTGTGGCATCGATGCGCGTCCCATAGAAAGGTTCGGCCCGTCGATTCAGGCTGCATTATCCCTTGTCATTGCCGTACCTGCCTGCCAACCCGCGCGCGATGTTGCCAACGCGATCGGCAAGCTCCGCCGGTTCCACGACCGTGGCGTGAAGTCCCCATGCCAAAACCCAAGACTCGATCTCCTCGAGGTTGTCGAGTTGGAAGGACACCCTGAGGCCATTCGCCGTCTCCTCGACCTGCTGGCTTGCGTGCCAGCGTCGGTCCCTAAAAACGTCGGCACCCCAGGCATCCAGGTCGATGACCACCCGGTAGTCCGCGTTGCCCCGGAAGATGCCGAAGGAGCGCTTGAGGTAGTCCTTCCCGCTAAAGCTGTCCGGCCGCTTGAAGCGCCCCGGCTCCATGCGTGGATCACGGATGCGGCCGACGACAAAGACGCGGATGGCGTCACGGTCCAGGTCGAGCCCGATGAGGTAGAATCGGTTGAGGACACACGCGAGTTGGTACGGGTTCACACGCCGGCGCCCGATCGTCCGCTCCGAGTGCTTGCGATACGCGAACTCGAGCGGGCGTCGCCGGGTGATGGCTTCGGTCAACACGGCAAACACCTCGGGATTGAGTTCGTCCGGGCCGGCCAATCGGAGGTCGAGCATGCCGTCCAGTTCTTCGAGATGGATGAGGTCCCGGTTGTCGAGATGGGCGGTCATTTTGCGGAAGGCCTTTTCCAAGGGCGCGTGCCAGGGCGTGCCCCGGTACTGCCCCAAGGCCTTGGCGGCCACGAGCATGGCAAACAGCTCGGACTCGCTCACGGCCTCGGGCACCACCGGCAAGCGTTCGACCGGCTTCGTGTAGCAGTATCCCCGTCGCTTCGGGTCGTAGTCGATGGGCAGTCCAAGCCGGTCGCGCATGTAGTCCAAGTACCGGGACACCGTCCGTACATCGACCTCAAGCGCCTGCGCCAGTTGGGGGCGATTCGGATAGCTGCGCGCGCACAACCGGGCGTGGATGATCCGGATCAGGTCGAGGATGGGCCGATTGCACTCCATGCCGTCGCGATACGCCCGCCGTCCAGCCCGTGCCATCAAAAAATCAGTGGCCTCCGGAGCGGCGCAGGGTCGGCGTCCCGTCGCATCGCAGCCCGGCCTTGCCGGGAAATCCGCGCCTTGCCGCCCCAAGGCGACAGGGACAGTCTGCCGAGGCGTGTCCACGACAGCGGCACGCCCCTCCTCGCATGGCCCTTTTCATTCGCAAAAGACCGCCCGAACGTTGCCACTCGGCGGAGTTGGAAGTCGCGGAGATGCTCGCCGGTCTCGGGGATGACTGGCTCGTCCGGTGGGGTTTTAACTATCGCGACAACCAAGGCGCATCGCGTGAAGGCGACTTCCTCGTCTCATCCCCCAAGGGCGGCGTCCTCGTGCTTGAGGTGAAGGCCGGTACCGTGTCTCTGAATCCCTACACCGGCTCCTGGAACACGGCGCGCGGAGACGACCCGATGGTTCAACTCGACGAGGAATGGTCCGATGTGATGGAGCAGGTCTCACGGCATGGTGGCCATCGGCCGTCGGTGTACGTGGGGCGTGCGCTGGGAACCCCTCACCTGAGCCTGCCCCAGGGTGCCTTGGCGCACCATGGCATCGGGCGTGAGTTCATCTTCGACCGGCGTGACCTTCAGAGTTTTGAACAGGTCTTCGACCAGCGGATGCGGGCCTGGGGAGCACGCGTCAGCCGGACCGACCGCGAAGTCTTCGAGGCAGCCTTCGGCAACGAAGGAACCCCCAAGGCCATACGCCACTTCATCGATGACATCGACCGCACGCTCCTGCGCCACACCGAGGCTGGCTTTGCCATCCTCGACCAACTGGCAGGCAATCACCGGTTCCTCGTGTCCGGAGGCGCCGGCACGGGCAAGACATGGTTGGCGCTGGAGCTTGCCAGGCGTTGGGCATCGGAGGGCCGTCATGTCCTCGTCCTAGCCTACAACCTCGGATTCACCGCAGAGCTTCGGGCCTTGGTGGAGCGCATGAGGGCCATGAGCCGAATCCCGCATGGCTCCATTTCTGTCATGTCGTGGGAGGACGTGGTGCGCACCCTCTTCGTGGATGCGGGCCTCCCGTATGAGCCACCGCAAGGCAAGGAAGCCCAACGCATATTCTTCGAGCAGGACGTGCCGGGCCTCCTCGGGGACATCATCGCGGCCGGGACCATCCGAAGCCGCTTCGACGCGCTCGTCGTGGATGAAGGCCAGGATCACGACACGAGCAACGCCGCCATGGGCGGCCAAGGGGGATGGTGGCGCGCCTACTTTCAGCTCCTGCGTCGAGGCAGGCAGGCACCGGTCGCCGTCTTCCATGACGTGGCACAGCGCCCCTCGTTCCGGGCCGGCGCGTTCGACGTGGATGCCCTGCTGGCAACGTGGCAGGCCGAGCCCGTTCGGGTCCGGTTGGTCCGGTCGCTCCGCTACACGCGGCAGATCCACGCCTACCTGGAAAGCCTAGTCTCGCCTGCGCTGGCCAACTTGAAGGCGGGATTGGGATCACCGCCGGCATGGCATCAAGGCATCGACGTCGAGCATGCGTCGGCCACGTTCGAGGAGGCTCCGAATGCCGTCGCCGAGATCGTGGCACGCTGGGTGAACCAAGGATGGGCGAAGCCCGAGCAAATCCTCGTGCTCTCCCGACGAGGCAAGCTCGAAGGCTCTTCCCTTCGCGCCATATCCACGCTCGCGGGCTACCCGCTCGCGGACGACTTTCACCCGCCGAGGGGCTCCGTCGGGTTCGGCTCGGTCAACCGCGCCAAGGGCTTGGATCGCCTCGCCGTCATCGTCGTGGACTTCCCCCCATGGCACGTCATCCCGACGGGCGAACACGCCCCGTTCTTCATGGGCGCAAGCCGTGCCCGCCAACTGTTGGCTGTGGTGGGAGTGACCTCCTGAGGAGGAGGCCAGGACCGCTCCGGTTTCCTAGCAGGAGCCCTCCTGCTGGGCGGGACAAACGTCGGGGCTGCCAGCCCTGCCACAGTTCATGCCCCGCTTGGCAAGCCTTGTTGATCCAGCAGTCGCCGTGCTACGGAGCGCCATGTGCGGTGACACCAGATGACAGCCGTGCATGACACCATGCCATCCATGCGCTCGCCTCGTTTCATGGGAATCGTTGCCCCCCTGAGGTTGCCTCGATTCACTGGACAGAGAATCCGAGACAAAAACAGCATCAGCATCATGAGCGCGAAACGTCCCCCCAGTCCCAAGCCCGTCCCTGGTCCTGTCCCCATCCCAGGCCCGGCTCCGCCACCCGCCCAGTTCGAGCAACAATCCTAACCGAAAAACCACCCCTTTTTACTGTCCAGTTTTTCGAGGCAAGCCCACTTAACCTGTCCCGTCACTCCTGGAAGATGTATTTATGGGGCTCCAGGGAGGCGCATGTCATCATAAAGTCACTTTTCACGAGATCCCTGAAGGCAGAAAACATCGCTGCGAAAAGGCTGCGCGCTTCCTTGTCAACCGCCTTTAATGAAGTGGCTGGAGGGGGGGTGAGGACTGCTGCCCTAAGCTCCTGAAGGCGCAGGAGCAAAGCCTTGTCGCCGCTCGACAGAAGTCTCTTACCGCGAAGGCACGCGGGGCGATTCCTGGCCACGAGGGAGGACAGCTCCTGGTTGGCCGCGTTGAGAAACTCAACCTGCTCCTCGAACCGACCGTGGGGTCGGGCGTCATCTGTTCGTACCGGGCAACAACTAAGGATCGACACAGTGTGGGCAATCAATACCTCCAGCAGCTCGCAGCAACGGTGGTTAACGCCGATGACGTATGTGTAGGGAGCAGAAAGTGCCGCCTCCCAGCTGGCGACCTTTCTCGTTGACCATGCGAGGGCTTCCGTTAGCGAATGGTTCGTGGGGAGATCCGGCTCACCACCCGTTTGAAACGTCGCGACGCGCTGGGAGGCGGCAACCTTGCGCGGGTCCCTTGCTTGCATTGGGATGAATCCCTCTTGCCGACCCCAATCCCAGTCGATCACGTAGCCCTTCCTTGGAACTGGCTTGATCGGATACAGGCATCCTTCGCGCAGGTACTGGATGTATCTAAAGATGGTGCGTTTACTGGGTCGCTTGATCCGATAGTCCAAGTTTAACCGATCAGCGATTTTGCCAGCGCTCAAGCACCTGCCGTCTTCCAGCAGATCCAAAACGTAGCAGATGGCATCTAATTTGGGGGCGGTGTGCACCCCGGGAGGCTCGGCAGGCCGAGTCGTCCTTCCTTTCATTCCTTGATCATTCATATGGATTCGAGGTTCGGAGATCGGACTTGACGTCAATGCCGATCAACGCCCGGGATCGGCTTCCAATGACCGGTGCCCAGTTGTGGTTCGGGGCCGGATCCGAAGTATTCCCTGCGTCGCATCCAGGTGTAGAACGTTGGCAAATCCTCGATCTTGAGCAGGGCGCCGTTTACCGTCACGTGGCAGCCTGCGAAGGATGTGGAAGCAAGACTTGCTTGAAGGCCGATTTCCCATGGTGTGTTGATACCCCATGCCTCCGAAGGGGACTCCAGCCGGCAATCCACAACGAGGCGGAGCTTGCCGATTTCGGGCAAGTGGCGAACCGCGCGATCGACCTCGGTGAATTCAAGCCCGATGAGTTGGCTCGACGGGCGAGGTTCCAGGGTTCGGTTTGGATGCCACAGCCAGCGGCATCCTGGGTTCCGGGTCTTGGGATTGGTGTCCAAAAGCCGGTGGAGGGTTGTAATCAACCCGACGAGGACGTCGCGGATGCACCGTTGGGACTGCGTGGGGATCGGCGTCAGCAGCGTGCGAACGCGCGTGGGATCCTCGCCTCCAAAGATGTGCCTCCGATGGACTCGCAAGCCATGACGTGGGTCGCGTTGCATCCTGGCTACGGGCACGCCGTGGTGGAAGAAGTCCCACAACCGCCACGTGCCTCCAGCCGACGCAGCCGAAACGTTCCCCGACGAAACAGCGCGCTCGACCACCGCAGCGAGGCATTCCAGTTCAGGTTGAGATTGCCAGGGGCGAACCCCGACCGGGGCCGATCCTGCATAGACCTCGCCGGTATCCCCGTCGAACGTCACCCAGTCCCCCTCATGCAGCGACGGGTGATCCGGGATCGTTAGCATGCGTTTTTCGGTATCGATGGTGGCATCCGAAAACCCCGACACGCAGGGCTTGCTGAGCCATCGACAAACAATGCCGGCGTGGCCGCTGCGGCCACCCTGCAGGGCTAGTACGCCGGTGGCCCCCTCAACCCATGACGAGATCGAGCACGATGGCAAATCACGGACCACCAAGATGGCCGACTGTTCCGGCATCCGTCCTTCACCGGATTCGTCTGGCAAGAACCACAACCCCCCAGATGCGGAGCCCAAGCCCAAGGGAAGACCCCGGCCCAACAAAACCAAATGCGACTTGTCGAGAATCGCCGGCCTTATCCATGCCTCCACGTCGGCAGGGGTGATGCGCCCCAGCAATTCCGATGGGGATAAAACCCCCTCGCACATGAGCTGCAATTGGGTGGACAGCCTGCCCTTGCCTTCGATGCGCGCGGCGCGCAACTCGGTGACGAACAGGCGTCCACGGTCCACCGTGAACTCGATCTGGGCGGCGTCGCGGAGATGACGTTCCGCCGCTTCCCGAGCGGCCGCGAGCTGTTCGTACACGGCTGGCCATCGAGCCTTTAGGTCCATGGCTCATCTGTCTTGGGAGGGTTGCCTGCGGGAACACGGCCACGGTGCGATGCGTTCAGCTCGGCTGTCCGGCCTGCCGCCTTGTTTCCCGGCTTTGCGCGAAACGGTTTGCCTTCCTTTCTTGGGATGCGGGACTTCCATGCGGAGCGGATGGCCTTGGCGGCCTCGACGGAGCGCTCGGCCCCCGCGCTGCAATGGACGAGTACGGGGGGCGGCATGGCCTCGAAGGCGGCCACGGCCCGCGACCGGACAACGGACAGCGGCAGAATTACATCGCCATCGAGGATGGAGACGCGGCGCACGACAAATCCAGCATCCTCGCAAAAGCCGACCAGCGATTGGCCCAGCGCCCGATAGTAGAAGTCCATCTCCTCGTCGGCCATCAAGTTGAGAAGGGAGCGGATGCCATGCTGGCGCAGGCTTGCCAGCCACTGCTCAACCATTGGGGCCGGAACCCGGGCGGAGGGGTAACCTGGTCGTTGTCCCACGGCGAGGACGTCCTGAATGATCCACTGAAAGGTTGCATCCGGGTGGCCTTGGGGGTTGCTCATGGCATCAAGGATGGACCGGCGGATGGCAGTCGTTGTCACTGCTGGATGAATCGCCCGGACAGGCTTTGGCGAGTGGATGGCTCAAGCGCTCGTCAGCGCTCTGAATGAAAGTCATCGTATTCATGGCTCCGGCTAAGCCCCATTCTAATCTATTGCTTGATTGCATAACTGCGTCCCCTTTGTCACCGATCAGAGGGTCATCAAGTGTCAGGGTTGATTCTTTTTCGCGGCCACGCATCCCTGGGCGCTTTGCATAGCGCTTCACCCGCGAGCCACGCCCCGTCCTTGGATTGGAAGAACGGGAGAGGATCGCCCCCGAGCATCTTGCCCAGCCATGTTTCCTCGCGCTTCGCCTTTCCTTGGACGACCAGCTCGCGGATCTGGTCCGAGAGCTGCCGTGGGAAGGGTTCCACCGACCCGGCTCGCTTCCTAAGGAACCACGCCGCCAAACCGGGCAGGGCCCCCTTGTGCAGTTTCTTGAGGTGGTGATGGACCTTTGCGTCGTCGAGATGAGTCACCGCCTTGTTAAAGGAGGTTGAAATCCATGCAGCCCGGGGCTTGGCCCGGCAGCGGATGAGGAGGACTTGGCGATCAGTCTGGGCGAAGTCCCGCTGGGTGGACGGTCCAAGGTGAACTTCAATGATCATCGTAGCGCCAGCTTTTGCAGGGCGCTTCCGAACGGCAAGCCCGCAGGGTGGGGGGCCGTGGCGGCGGCCGGCCAGCCGTGTGTCCTTTAGGATGACACCCAATGTCATGGGTCTCGGTGATCCTTGAGGCGATGAAGATGAAGATTCATTGGACGGCTGCCGAACAAGGGTGCGTGAAGGACGCCTTGAAACAGTTGCTGCAAGCCAATCGGCACCCCAGGCAGCGCTGGGCGCACTTGCTGTATGTTGCCCAGAGGGAGGTCCTCCCAGCGCATCGGTGGCGCAACAAGACCAGCTTGGTTCCCGCCGTCTTCAACGATTCGAGGACCCAGGAGCCCCGGTATGGCAGCGCACACGACATCGTGTTCGATGCCCTCAGGGAGTTGAACCTGATACCCAAGGATCAACGTCGGGTGGCTTCATTGCCCCGCCGCGAGGGCCTTCGCGTGCCGACGTCCGCCGCGCCGGAAGATCCCGCAGAAGGCCATGGGACGCATCCGCTCGCGGAGGTCCCGTCGTATCCAAATGGGGGCGGTGTCGCCGAAAACATCGGGGATCGCTCAACGCTGGGAGCGCAGAAGTCCCTGGCCGCACCTCCATGCTCCCGCCCTGCGGGACCGGTCAGCCTCCCATTGGCCGATAACGTTTCATCGACACCTTCGGGATGCACGGGGGAGGTCCTCACCCAAACCGTGACCGAGGCCGAGGATGCGCTCCGCCGCCTCAAGGAGTTGCAGGTGGAGCATGCCAACGTCCTCGCCCAGCTGAGGAAGCTGGAGGAGGAGCGCGCCGAGTCGCGGATTCTGGCCCGACTGGACCAACTCGGCGTCGAGGTCCGGATGATCACCGAGTTCATCACCTCGCACGGCTACCGCCCGCGGTCGGGCCCCGGATTCATGGGACGGGTGGACTTCGACCAAGGCATGGCGGCGTGAGGGAGGTCCGGGACCATCCGGCCATCACCACCCTGACACCCCATGTCACCGTAGCATGCGATGCTTCTTGTGGGTGCGGCAGGCTCGCCATGACGGCGTGCCGCACCGCACCCGCGAAGGGCAACAACACACCATGAACCGAATCGTCCGTGACAACCGCCAGCGTCCCGTCGCCCACATCCGCGACGCGGGCAACACGGTGCAGGTCTTCGACCGCACCGGGGGCAAGCTGCAGGGTTACTACGCGAAGGGCGCCAACGCGACCTACGACGCCACCGGCCGCCTCGTGGGCAAGGGCGATCAACTCCTGCGTCTGGTTCGGTAGTTGGGTGCCGCCGCCGCCCACGGTCCTCCATGAGGGCGGCGGGCGGCCATGCCATCCGGAAGCCGTACCCGACCCCGACCATGCTGGCTTGACCCCATGGGATCGGGGACATAGGTCGGGCCGACGGCGGCCATCCTTTGCAAGCCGTGCTGGCGCTGGGTTCCCGCCCGGAATCATCGAAGCAGGCCGACGGCGGGGGCAACATGGCCGCCCCGGCGGGCGTGGGTCACGGCTTCAGGCCGCCGCGCGCGGGCCTTGAAGTCGGCCGTGCACCACCTGCTCCAGCACGGCGGCGAATGCCCCGGGAATGGCCTTTGGCTCAAGCCCGGTTCGGGCGTGGTCGATGCACCGCGCCATGTCATGCGTGTCGGGCCCCACCCCGAGGGCCACCAAATGGATTCCATCGGCCGTCATGCGCGCGGCCACGGGTCGGACCTCGTCGGAGGGGTCGCGGCCGTCGCCCAGCACCACCAGGACGCGCTCGCGGCACGGGGACTCCCCAAGGTGTTCCCATGCCCGTTGCAGGGCCGTCGCCATGCAGGTGCCGCCGTCTGCCGCCCGGTGCAAACCGCCGATGCGCGCCTGCACCTCCTCGTCCAAGGCGTCCTCCGGCGTCACGACCAACTCGCACGCATCGGAGAACGTCAACAGGCTGAAGGGAATCCGCGCACCGGCGCACACTTCCGCCAACAAGGCGCACCCGGCGAAGGCCGCCGTCATGCGCGCGCCCTCCATCGAGCCCGACCGATCCACCAACACGGCAAGGTGCGGTCGTGGACGGGTGGGAGGCGACGGGCGCTCCCACAGGAGGCTCTGGCGACGCGGATCCGCCTCCGCCTGATGCACGCTGCGCATGCGCAATCGAAGGCCCGACGCCCTTGGCCCGACCCATGAGCGGTTCCGTTCCGGCGGGAAGACGGATTGCACGACGCGGCCCAGGCGTTCGATGGCCGGGCGTTGCGCGTGGACGGCCTTGGCATAGGCGACGGGATCGGGTTGCCAGGGCACGGGCTCGCGGGAGGGCTTCGACGGATTGCCGGGCGAACCCGGGCGGAAGGTCCCCAAGGGCGTGGCCGCCATGTCGCCCTTCGGGCACGACCTCCTGGACCACCGCTGGCACAGGGCTTCGAGAAGGTGTCGAAGCCGTCGCGGCTCCCTCCGGCCCGGGGGGGCCAGCCGTTGCAGGATGGGGAGGATCCCGGCCATGAAGATGTCCCACATCTCGCCTTGGCGAAGGCGGATCTCCATCTCGGCGGGGTCGGGCTCGAACGCTGCGTCCTGCAGGGCGTACAGCCCGGCCACGAGCGACTTGCGGTACTCGTCGGGGATGGCGCGGCACGGCAGGGAGCCCGGGATCGCCTTGCAGATGGCCTCGACGTGCGGCCATGCCTCCTCGACCAACGGCACGACCGCGTGGGGCAGCCGGATGCGGTCGGGGCCATGCCACCAACGGGCCATGATGGCGGCCACGAAGGATTCGAGGGGCGGAAGCTGCGTCCACGGCAGCTTGGCCATGTCATCGACGGTGTTGCGCAGGAGCTTGTTGTTGTACTCCGTGATCCATGGGCGAGCGCCGGGGAAGCGGCTCATCAACCACGACTCGATGCGCGCGTCCTCGAGGGCCCCGACCGCCATGTGAATGTCGCTGCGCAGAAGGTAGTCGCCGCGCCGATGGAAGTGCAGGCGGGTCAGGACGGCGTGGGCCAGCTCGTGCAGGACGAGCCCGCGGTTGAAGTTCCGGGACTCGCTTCGCAGGCGGGCTGCATCCATGAGGATGATGCGCTGGCGATGGTTGAAGGACCAACCCGACCCCGCCTTGCCCTCGCGCACGACCAGGTCGGGCATGCGCGACACGATGCGCGCCAGTCCCTCCAATTCCTCCAGGAACTCGTCGTTCACGCCCGCGCCTCCTTCCCCAACGGCAGCCCCGCCGCCTCCGCCGCCCCGATGGCCGCCCGTCGCTCGCCCGCGTCGGCGATCCGGTTCCAGTAGAGGTCCCTCAGGGAGGCGGCGAGGAGGGCGTGCGGGTCGGCGGCGGGCCGGGCCATGCGACGGGCGGCCCACAAGTCCATGAGGGCATTGAGGCCGCGCCGGGTGAACACGGGCGACTCCTTGCGCCCGCGGCCCGTGGCGGAGGCGAGCGACGCCTGGCAGGAGGCCATGGTCGCAAGCAGGTCGTCGATGCCCGGGATGGAGGCCAGGCAGGCGTGCACCGGAGCCGTGGCCTCGCCCTGGTAAAGGACGCCGTCGATGACCACCTCCGGGTGCCGCCCATGGACCAGGAACTCCAGCTGCGCAAGGTACTCGGCCTCGCCCGGGACGGCGGCTTGATACCAGTTGAGGAAACGGTCGCGGAAGGCCGGGCTCATGGGCGAGCGCCCGGCGTAGTCGCCCGGGTTCAGGGCGGCCATGATGCGGAACCCGGCGTGGACGGGCACGCCTCCGGGACCGATCCACGTGCCATCCCCCTCGCTGAGGAGGATGCCAGGGGGACGCTCAAGCACCGGGTTGAGCCTCTCGAGGACCTGGGGCTCCGCGAGGTTGATCTCGTCGAGCAAGACCCAGGAGCCGGCGCGCATGGCCTGCGGCACGACCCCTTCCTGGAAGCGCCAACGTTGCCGTGGAAGGCCCTCGGTGGCCGCAATCACGCTGGACTCGGCCCAGTCCAGCGGCCGGCCCTGGGCCAGCGCCCGCTTCACCAAGAGCAGGGTCTCGGGCTTCAGCAGGCCCTCCATGCGCGCAAGGCCGGGGAGGTCCCAGCCCTCGTCCCCGCGCGCCGAAGGAACGTAGCGCCCGACGAGTTCCGAGGTGTCGGTCTGGCCGTTGAGGTTGAGCCGCACCACGGGGTGGTTGAGTTGGCAGGCCAGCCACAGCACCACCGTGGTCTTTGAGGCGGCCGTGGCTCCCTCCAGGGCCGTGGGGAGGTCATGGGCCACGCCCAAGGCCACGGCCCGCGCCGTCTCAAGAAACGGCCGGTCCAGGCAGATGCGGGTGAACCGGTCGGCGGGCGGGGCCATGCCCCGAACATCGGGATGCAACGTCAGGTCGATCCCAAGGATGCGAAGGCCCTCGGGCGTCCGCTCGATGACCGGGCGTCGCTCCATCGCATGGCCCCCGGCATCGGCCCCAGGCTGGAGGCGCAACCGCAGCTCGGACCACTTCACCACGGAGGTCGCGGCATCGGGGGACAAGGCCCCGGCGGGATCCCAGCCCTTGGGCCCCACGACAACGGTCTCGGCGGCCGTCAGGGTGTTTTGAATCTCGTAGCCGGCGCCACGCAGCGCCCGGGCGGCGACCTCACGGTCGGCGTCGTCGAACCCACGCAGCGCCACCTTTCGCAGCGCCAACTTGTGCTTTTCCATCTGGTTCCTTCCTTCTGTTTCTTGGTTGTTGTTGGATCGGAAATCAGGTCGTCCCGGGATCGTTCAACGCATGTCCCTCAGGAGCGCCTCAAGGTCGAGGTCATCGGGCAACTCGCCGTCGTCGTCCTCGGGTTGTGCTCCGCCGCCATCGGCGGGGCCCGCGTCGGCCTGCGGGACGGGCGGTGCGAGGAGGACGCCCAGTTCCCCCTGCGTTGCGAGTTGCCCGAGCGCCTGGATGATGCGGTCGGCCACGCCTTGCATGTCGCGGCTGGAGCTGAGGCGGGCAGCAACGGCGGCGGACTGAACCCGCTCAAGTGGCAGCGCACGCACGATGCCCTCGACGACGCCGGAGTCCTTCCATGGCGCCATCGTCGCCGCCCAATCGTCGCCCACGGCCGCCGACGTTCGCACCGCATCCATCAGCGTGCCCGGCTCACGCGAAGCCACGGGCTTGATGCCGAGGAACGGCAGGAGGTGCGGGTGCAGCCGTTGGGTGCCTCGGAGAAGCCGTGGATTGGGGCCAAGGACGCCCGCTTCCTTGCCCAGAACGCCAAAGCCACGCGCAGCCGGGGCGCAATCAGGCCCGTCCAGGTTGGAGATGCCCTTGGGCAGGGTGGACAGGAGGTGGGCCGCGATGATGCGAGCGTCGTGGGTCATCGTCCCGAGGAGGTTCATGGCCTCCTCGCTGTGCTCCAGGGAACTCGATGCCACGGCCAGCAGGCGGCCGATGTACTCGGGGCGCGGCGCCATCGGCGGCCCCGCGTTGAAGCCCACGGCGCACCGGAGGTCGGCCGGCGACGCGGCCGACGCATGCCAGGCTCCCCCCAGGACGGCGGAGAAGGTGCTCCACGCGTTCTCGTCACCCTTGTTGAGCTGATGGACGAGGATGCGCTCCCATGCGGGGATGACATCGGGCCGGGCATGGACGAAGGCGGCGGCGAGCGATCCGTCGTGGTGACGCTCACAGGAACGCACCATGAGGCCGGTCAACTCGGCCGCGTCCACGCTTCCAGGGTTGTCGAACCATTCGGCCACGGGCTGGGGCGGGCGCCATGGGGTCCATTGCATCGCGATCACCACCGGGGTGCGGACCCAATCCGAAAGGAACCGGGGGAACGACGGGTGAAGGCCCATGCAGCAGGCCAGCTCCGCCCGACCCGACGAGCGGTGCCCCCGCGAGCGCGAGCCCAGTGCATGCAACCGGGCAAGGGCAAGGCCCGGCGCGCCCGCCCGCAGCAGGGCATCGTGGATCAGGTGCGCATCATCGGACCTCTCGGTGGCGAGGTGGAGGAGGGGTTCCACCGCCGCCGGGCCCAGCTTCCCGACGATCGTGGTGAAGGCGATGCCGATGGTGGCCTTGTTGTCGGCATCGTCATCTTCCTTGAAGCGATTCATCAGGATCTCGAACGGTCCCTCGGGCGAGGCGCCCGCGACAACGAGGTCACGAAGCAGCTTGATGGCGGCGTTGCGAACCGCCCAGTTGCGCGAGGTGAGGAGGCGGTGGAGGCCGTCCAGTTCGTTGTGCTCCAGGGCGCCGCACACGGCCTCGAGTGCGCGGAGGGTGTCCTTGTCGCTGGTGGCCCGGGAACGATGGAGGGCCGCGCGGCCGGCATCCCCCAGGTGCAGGAGGGTTCCCATGGCCGTGAGGGCCACGACCTCGTCGGTGGACTGGACCATCTCGACGACCCACCCGAGGGCCTCATGGGCTTCGTGAAGGGCCACGAGGTTCAAGGCGGCGCGCTGGGCATCGTCCTTGCCGTCGCCGGAAAGGGCTCGAAGCGCCTCGTAAAACCGGTGCCCCCTTTGGACGGAGCCGTGCGGGGTGGCGAACTCAAGGTGCGAAAGGCCGCGCAGGGCGGCGATGACGCGGGTTGGGTCGGGGTGGTCATCGCCCGCCTCTGCCACCAGGTCCCGGAGCATGCAGGCGATGTCGTCAGGGGTGCCGACCGGGACGCTGCTGGAGAGGATGTGAACGGCGCGCCCCGTCCTTCCCTCCGCCTCGAAGCCGCCGTGGCGCCGTTGGGCGAGGAGTTGTCCGAGGTGGGCGCCGTTGCCATTCGCAGGATGCCGGTCCGGCACATGGACCAGCAAAAGCCACCACGGGAACACGTCCCGTGGCGCCACCCAATCCGCAGGAGGGCAGACGCCCTCGGGGAGCAGTCGCATCTCGACGAGGCGTTGAACGACAAGGCTTGCATCCGCGCGGGATGCACCGGCAAGGAACGCAGGGCTTTCAACCATGTCGCACAGGATACCGGGGCATCCCTGACATCCTGCGTCAGCCATGAAGATTTCAACCGGCGCGTGAAGCTCCGCGGAAATGCGTGGAAGTGAGCAGGTCCTCGCAAAGTCCGGCTCTCGCCTGACCCGACGTGAACCTTCCGGGTTCTTTGACGCGTCGGTTGGCCGTAAGCGTTCGCCGAGCTCCATGGAGTACGGGCTAGCCCGGGCCGTGGTAGTCGGAGGGAGTGAACGTTCCATCCGCCGACTCGCGGCAACGCTATAGGTCCCGGTCCGAGGTCCAGGACCTCGTCCGCCAGTTCCATCAGTCCGGCCTCTCGGCCAAGGACTTTGCAGCCCGCATGGGTGTCTACCCCATGTCGGTCCGGCTTTGGATTCGGATCTCGGCCTCGCAGGCATTCGTGCCCGACTCCAAGCCCCGCTTCATCCCCGTCCAGCTCCGGCCGCCCGACGTCGCTTCATCCCAAGGTCCGGCCGTCGAGATCATCAACCCCTCAGGATGGCGCCTGCGCTTCCCCGTGGCGGTCGATTCCCAAAGCCTCACCCCACTCATCGACGTCCTCCGCCGATGCTGAGCTGGTGGCTCTGCTTCAAGCGACTGGAGTCCGGCACCCTTTCATGGCCCGCCTCCGACGCCCTGGGCTGTGGACAAAACCAGAAGCGCACCACCGGCAACGGTCATGGATGGTTGTGGACCTCCTCCATGCGTCGCCCCGGGGGCTGGCGGGTGTACATTCGCGTTTCGCTCTTGACCCAAGACAAAGCCGTGGCGGCGGCGGGCCCTGCGGCGAGCCGGCCGCGACCGGCGTCGTTCACGGCGCCTTGAGGGTGACGATGCGGCCCTTGGCCATGCGCTTGATGGAGAGCTTGAGCTCGCCCGGCTGGGCGGACAGCCGCTGGAACGCGGCGACGTCGGGCACGGGCTGGTCGTTGACGTGGGTGACGATCTCGTAGGGCTTGATGCCAGCCACGGACGCCTTGCCGCCCGGCTCCAGCCGCGAGACGACCACGCCCGGCTCGGGCTCGGGCCGCTGGATGTACCGACGAACCTCGTAGGTGAGGTTGCGCACGGTGATGCCGAGGGGCTCGGACTTGTAGCGGGTCGCGGACTCGTAGTGGGCGGGCCCCGCCGTGACCGTGAAGTCCCGCGAGGCCAGCTTGCCGTCGGCGACGTATTCCAGCGTGAAGGGATGGCCGATGCCGACGTCGGTGAGGGCGCGCGTGAAGGCATTTTGCGCGGGCGCCCACGGCGTGGGGAGGCGGTCGAAGATTTGCTCGCGGATCTCGTCAAGCCGTTCCCAAGGAAACGCCTGCGAACGCATCATGTCCTCCTCCAGCTCCACCTCGACCGGGACGGGTTCGCCGGGAACGCGGAGGCGCAGGAGGACGGTGCCGGGGGCGATGCCGGCGGCGGCGGCGGGCGAGCCGGGATGAACGTACGTGACGATGGCTCCGGAGGCCCCGTCCTTGGTGTGCTCGGAGACTTGGTTGGCCCGGGCCAGCTCGCGGGTCATGGGCTGCAGCTCGACGCCCAGCCACGCGAGACGGTTCTCGTCGGCCTCGGAAACGGGGACGTTGGCGGGGTCGGCGGAGGCGGGCAGGGCCCGGACGGCGTCGGCAATCAATCGCGCCGGCGTCAGCTTTGTTGAGGCGCGCATGCCGAAGCGACGGCGGGGCGCCTCGGACCCCTTGGAACGTTCGGGCACGGGAAGCGCCACGAGGACGGAGGGATCGTCGAAGAGGAAGGCGTTGTCCGTGTCCGAGGGGTCGGGCAATTCGGGGAAGCCTTCGAGGCGACGTCCGACATGCACGGCGTTGATGCGGGCATGGTGGAGGTGCTGGACCCTGTTTTCGCCTTGGATTTCCAGGTCCACGCGAAGGGTGAGCCGTTCCATGTGGCGGGACATTGGCAGCGGGGACGCCGTGAGCACGGAGGACAGGGGGGATTCGGGCTCGACGACGAGGACACCATGGTCCTTGAGGGAGGCAACGAACCGGGCGGTAACCGGCGCGCCGGAGGCCGGGTGCAACGTGATCTTCTGGAGGCGGGCCGTGGTGGAGGGCTTGAGGGCGCTGAGGATGGCCACGCGTTGGGGCGCGAGGACCACGCCGATGACGTCGCGCTCGGTGGAATCCTCCTCCTCCGAGTCGCCCATCGGGTTGGCGAAGCGGAACCGGGACTGGCCCGGCGTGGCCTTGGGGCTGCGGAAGCTCAGGCGCGCGCGGAGCAAGGATTGGTCGGCCGCCTTGCCCAAGGCCACGAGACGCCCGTCGTAGTCGGCCTTGGACAGGATGGTCCATCGGGTGGGGGCCCCTTGCCATGAGTCGCCCTGGGCAAGGCGCCGGTTCAGGAGGATTCCGAGGGGGGTGCCATCGCGCGCGACGGCCACGCCTTGGTTTTCAACGGCGCGCCACGTGGCTCCGTCCTGCGCCTGCTGCAGCCGCGATGGGAACGGGAGAAGCTCCCGCACCATTTGGGCCTCCAGACGGTACAGGGTGGCGATGCCTACGGGCTTGCCGGACCCAAACTTGAGGGGCACCCCGCCCGGCAACGGACGTTCGAGTCGTAGGAAGACCGCCCAATGGTCCGTGCCATAGCCCTCGACCGATGCTGCGGCCTCGCCGGAGGCAGAGCGAACGCGGATGGCCTTGATGAAGCGCGGGTGAACGGTCCAGTCCATGGCGACGACGCGGTCCGGCGCGATGAGGAAGCCCGTGGTTTCAAGAGGCCGTTCCTCGGCCACGACCTCGGCGAGCGAATGCGTGCCGTGGTTTCGGGAGCCCGGATCCACGTCCAGAACGCCGGCCGGGGGCTCTCCCTTGTCGAATTGAAGGTCGATTTCAACGTTCACCATCCCCTGGGCAACGGAGGCGAGAAGTCGGCTGGGAACATCGACGGCGCGGGCGTGGAACCACCCGGCTGAAAGGAAGAGGGCAAGCCAACCAACAATGCGGCGCATGGGCGGACCTTGTCGCCGACGAGGGGCTTGCGCATCCGAAAAGGTGCGGGGGGACGGCCCAATTTCCTTCATGCAACGGGATACGTGCGGGAGCCCACAGCGTAGCCCGCGAAGGTCCTCACACGCACTTGCATCACCTTGTTTCGCCCCCGATACAACCGGGCCTGAAAAGCCCACCCAACCGCTTCGACAGCCCCTGGAAGGTCGCCCTCGACTCCTACCTCCCGGCCATCATCGAGATGCTCTTCGCCGACGTCGCCGCCCTCGTGGACTGGTCCCGGCCCGTCTCC